>CAZZGU010000221.1:0-4103 GCA_964653755.1 uncultured Nigerium sp.
CGCCGGGGGTTCTCCGCCACCGGCCCGTAGATGAACTCCACGGCCGCAGCGGCGACCTTTTCAGGCAGCCTGGTGAGGGCGCGCTTGGCAGTCGGGGTCCAAGCGACCGGGAGTGGCGCTTCGCTCATGCGCTGAGGGTGCGCAGGATCTCGTCCTTGGTGAGCAGCTCTGCCTCGCCGGCGGCGAGTTCAGTGAGGCTGGCACGGATCTGACGCATCAACTGGGGACGGCCGGCGATGTCCAACGTTTCCTCCAGCGAGGCGAGGTCGTCGACGCTGACCACGACTGCGGCGGGGCGACCGTGCTTGGTGATCACGACCCGGTCGTGCTCGCGTTCCACCTGGTCCACAACCTCGGACAGGTGGTTCTTGACATCTCTCAACGCCATCGTTCCCTCTACGATCATGGCTATAAGCGTAGCCAGAACCCTGCGACGCGCAACGCACTCCCCTGCCGAGGCGGGTGTGGACTGGGGCCGATTGGGGGTACCTGACCCCGCCTGCGCAGCCCCACCGGTGGGACAGTTGGAGGCATGAACGCCATCACTGGCAAACGTGTCATCTGGACGGCTGCGGGCCTCGTCCTTGTGGCGCTCGTGCTCACCGGCTGCGCTGCAGGTGTGAACCCCGCCCTCGATACCATTCCCGCCGGGCAGGAACAGCCAGCTGGCTTCTGGATGGGGCTGTGGCACGGTTTCATCGCGCCGGTCACCTTCGTGATCTCGCTGTTCACCGACACCGTGAACCTCTACGAGGTGCACAACAACGGCAACTGGTACGACTTCGGGTTCATCCTCGGGCTCAGCTGCTCACTCGGTGGCTCCGCCGGCAGTGGGGTGAAGGCCAGTCGGCGCTGAGCTACCCCTGCGCCGTGTGACGGCCCCTGTCTACCGGCGCAACCTCAGCATTCGCGCGGGGGCCGGCCGAGGGAGACTGGCCCTGGGGCCGGGTGCCCGCTTCTGCCGAAGAGTCGGACGTCCGCAGATGCCGAGCTCCGTCAGTGCCATTCGGCGAGTCGAGCGGCAGCGTCCTGGTAGGTCGCGGTGCCCGAAGCGAGGGCAATGACCAGGGTGTAGGCGTCCTCGTCGGGCGCTTCGAGGTCGACGTTGTTGAGGCCGTAGAAGACCACGACCGCAAGCCACCCCAACCTCTTGTTCCCATCGACCAAAGCGGGGTTCCGCACGATCGACTCCAGAAGAACTGCTGCCTTGGCGTCCAGGCTCAGGTAGGCGTCGCGGCCGAACACGCTCACCGAGGGCCGGTAAACCGCCGAGTCGAGCAGTCCGATGTCGCGGACCGGCCCCTCGTCTGTGTCGGCGGGGCAACCGACGCGCCAGCGAGGACGTGCCATGGAAGTGAAACCGGCTATAGCAAGAGCTATACGCACCATCCGCCGCACGCTGCGCGAGGTAGCCCTGTCGGCTCCGGTAACCCGTGGCGCCAGAGCGTAGCTCCACTCCCAGGTGTGGCGTAGCACTTGGCGTCCCGGAACCGGCCGTGCGGCAGGAAGTCGTTGACGATGTGCGGCTGCGGCCTGCCCTCGCGGGTGCGCATCAGGAGCCCCGACCCACCAAACCATTTTGGCAAGCGTCGAATCACGGGCAAGATGTGGGTGTCCGGGACCCGACAGCCAGCCACCACCTCCACACCCTCGTAGCCGCCGGCCTGCTCACCAAGGAGCACCACGGCATGAGCGTCCACCACTACGTCGTCCCCGAGGCCATCCATGCGATCGCCAAGGCCCTGCACGTCAACGCCTGCTGCTGAATGGAGACCATGAGCGACACCACCCACGACACCGTCCGCGCGGCCGTCCGCGAGTCCTACACCCAGATCGCCCTCACCGACGCGAGCGGCTGCTGTGGCCCCAGCGAGTCCTCCTGCTGCGGCCCGGCTGCGCCCGTGCAGGTCGTGTCCCTCCTCTTGGGGTACTCGGCGCGTGACCTGGTGTCCGTGCCCGCGGGTGCCGACCTTGGGCTGGGGTGCGGCAACCCGGGCGTCATCGCGTCGCTGCGTCCGGGCGAGACCGTCCTCGACCTCGGCAGTGGCGCCGGCTTCGACGCCTTCCTCGCCGCCCACGCCGTCGGCCCGCAGGGCCGGGTCATCGGCGTCGACATGACCCCCGCCATGGTCAGCAAGTCCCGCGCCAACGCCGAGACCGATAGCTACACCAACGTGGACTTCCGGCTCGGCGAAATCGAGCGCCTCCCCGTCGCCGACGCAAGCGTGGACGTGATCATCTCCTACTGCGTCATCAACTTGTCGCCGGACAAGCCCGCCGTGTTCGCCGAAGCATTCCGCGTCCTGCGGCCCGGAGGACGGCTCGCCATCTCCGACGTGGTCGCCACGGCCGACCTGCCCGATGACATCCGGAACGACCTCGCCCTCTACAACGGCTGCGTGGCCGGCGCCACCCAGGTCTCCCACCTGGAGGAGATGATGGCGAACGTCGGGTTCGAGAACATCCGCATCATGCCAAACCTCCGGAGCAAGACCTTCATCGAGCGGTGGGCGCCCGGCCGCAACATCACCGACCACGTGGCCTCCGCCACCATCGAAGCCACCAAGCCGCACGCCGGAACCGGCCCCTGCTGCCGCTGACCAGCCTCCACCCACCCGCAGCAACCCCCTGGCCATCCGCAAAGCCGCAGTCAGGGTGGGCTCGCGGACGGAACCTGCTAAACCTCAAGCTCGCCGTCCTGCTGGGCTACTGGTGCGCCCTCCGCTACGGCGAACTGGCCGAACTCCGCCGCAAAGACGGCCGACTGGACGAGTCAGCGCCTGATGGGGATGGTGGGGTCGGCGTGTCCGTCGAGGTAGCGGATGACGGCCAGCACGCGGCGGTGATCGTCGGTGGTGACGGGGAGGCCGAGGGCGTCGTAGATGTTGGAGGTGTGCTGCACGATGGCCTTCTCCGTGACCACGAGCTTGGCGGCGATCCACGCGTTGGAACGCCCTTGGGCCAGGTAGGCGAGCACTTCCCGTTGCCGTGGGGTGAGGGCGCGGACCTGCCCGCCCGCGCGGACGGCGCGGGTGAGGAGCACGTTGACGACCTCGGGGTCCAGGGCGGTCCCGCCAACAGCGACCGCCCGGACGTCGGCGAGGAAGGTATCGATGTCAGCGATGCGTTGCTTCAACAGGTAACCGACCCTGGAAGCGTCCGCATCGATGAGTTCGATGGCGTAGCGGCGTTGCACATGCTGGGACAACACCAACACTGCTGTCTGGGGATGCTCGTGACGGATCCGCAGGGCGGCCACCAGGCCCTCATCGGTGTGGGTGGGGGGCATCCGGATGTCGGTGATGGCCAAGTCGGGCTCCCACCGGGCCACCGCGGCCCGCAGGGATTCGGCGTCCGAGACTTTGGCGACGACCTCCAGGCCGCCTTCGGCCAACACCAGCGCGAGACCCTCACGCAGCAGCGCCTCGTCCTCGGCGATCACGACCCGCATGGCAACTCCACCCTGACTCGGGTCCCCCCGCCGGGGGGACTGTGAAGGGACAACGTTCCCCCGATGGCCTCGACCCGGTCCCGCAGGCCCCCCAGACCGGCGCCCGGCGCCGCGCCACCGATCCCGTCGTCGACGACTTCCACCACCAGATCGTCGCCGTCACGGGCGATCACGACGGACGCCGCCGACGCGCCCGCGTGTTTGACCGTGTTGGCCAACCCTTCACTGACAGCAAAGTAGGCGGTGCGGGCCACGGCTGCCTCGCCCATGTCGGGAACAGCCGCGGCGTCGAACCGGGTGGGGATCGGCATCCGGTCGGTGAGGTCCTCCACCGCCAGCGCCAGGCCCCGTTCCGCCAGCGACACCGGCATCAGATGGTGGGCCAACCGACGTACCTCCGCTGCGACCGCATCGATGCCCTCCCGCAGACGCGTCGCGCGCTCGCCGACGGGCTCACCCTCGGGACTGTCCCCCGCGTTGGCGAGCCGTTGGGCTTCCACCCCCAGCAACACCAGACGCACCTGCAGACCGTCGTGCAGGTCGCGGGCGATCCGGGCCCGTTCCCGATCGGCAGCCCCTACCACCCGCGCGCGTGAACGACGCAACTGGGCCTGGCTCGCCCGCAGGTCGGCGGTCAACCGCTCACCCTCGA
>CAZZGU010000222.1:0-2476 GCA_964653755.1 uncultured Nigerium sp.
CCTGGGAGACCGTGAACCGGGTGATCACCTCGGGGCTGTAGTACGACGCCGACTGCTGGCGTTCGCGTCCGGCCAGCCGGAACACGAACGTGCCTCGCCGGTGCAGCACCGCCCGGGATTCACCGGTCACGTCGTCGGTCTCGCGGACGAAGTCGGACTCGGCGATCCCCTCCGCGCGCTCAACCGGCACCACCCACGAGCCCTTGCTCGCATCACCGCCCTTGGCCACCTCGTACAGGTCGGTCTCGGCGAAGAAGCCCGTGTACGACATCAGACCCTCGTACACCGCACCCAACTGGTTGATGCCCAGCTCGGCGTAGGAGATGAAGCCCCGGTCCCGGCCGCGGGACTCCTTGCTGAGCAGCAGCTTGCGCAACACCTTCTGGACGGCCTCATTGCCCAACCCGACCTCGTCGATGAGCGCGGTCGCCGAGGGATGGAAGAGGTCTGCCTTGAGCCCCGAGAACACCAGCCCCTCAGGGACGCCGTCGGCGCTCGCGGGAGCGGCGTGGCCGGCGTCCACGAGCCGGAACAGCAGTGCCAGCGAGTCGAACAGGTGGGTGCCGGCGCGGGCCTTCGGGCTGGAGAGTTCGGTCAGGGTGAGCTCGCGGAGGCGGTCCAGCCCGTAGCCCTGCTCGTACTCGCCCGCGCCGACCGGCAGCACCCCGAGCTCGGGGGACGCCTCGGCGTACAGCAGGAACAGGATCCGGTAGAGGAACCGAAGCGCCTGCTTGGCCAGCGGCTGGGCCTGCGCCTGCGGCAGCGGCTCGAGGCCTTGGGCGCGGCGGCGGTCGACAACCTCGTTGGCGATGATCTCGATCGAGAGCCGGACGCCTTCGCGCAGGTCCTTGCTGACGCCGACGGTGTGCTTGATCGACTCCTCCAGCACGCCGGTCCACCAGATCGAGCCGTCGGCGTCCGGCGCCAGCGACTCGGCGCTCAGGCAGGTGAGGGCCCGGTCGATCTCGCCGCCGCGCTTGGCGTCGTTGCGTTCGCAGACCAGTTGCAGGTCGACGGCCAGGTAGCGGCCCTCGGCCCACCGCTCCTTCTCTGCGACCAGCGCCCACCGGCCGGCGAGCACGAGGGCGAAGTCGGGGCCGTCGGGGTCCACGAACAGGGTCGACAGCAGCCGGGCCGTCGAGGTGAGGGTGGTCTTCTCGTCGACGACGTAGCCGGTGAGCAGGGTGTCGGCGTCCTTGGCGAGCAGGTCGTCGAGGGCCTCGACCGGGCGGGCCTCCACGATGGCCAGCGGCGCTGCCTGGGTGATGCCGGGGGCGCTTACAGCCAGCACCGGGCCGGACGCCGTGAGCGCGAACTCGGGCGGGGTGTACCCCAGCACCCGCCGCAGGGACTCGTAGAGCTCGGCGGCCGCCTGCTGGCCGTCCTGGGCGGCGTCCTCGCCCGACATCAGGTCGGCGAGCGCGTCCTCGATCCCGCGGCGTGCGGCGGTGAACCGGGAACGGACCGTGGCGCCCTCGGCGTCGTCCCACTCCTTACGGCGCTGGAGCACCCGGCCCTGGAACGACTGCTTTCCGGTGTCGGTGGTGAAGTAGTGCTCGCTGATCCAGTCCCCGCCGATGACCAGGGCGTCACTCGAACTCATGCCTGCCCCTCCCCCGACGTCGCGACCGGATGATCGGCCGGCAGCACCAGCAGCAGCGGCCGCACCAACTGCCGGTCGGGCGCCATGCCGGCAGCCAGCGCCCGCTCCTCCTCGACGCTGACCCGGCGCTGCCTGATCGCCGAGCGCTGGATGAGGGCGTCCGCCGCCTCGGTCCAGCGGTTCACCCGCTCCGACCAGTCCTGGACGCGCTGCGCCACGGCCTCCTCGGCTGCCGCGAACGTCATGGTCATCTCGTCGCGGGCTGCGCTGACCGCGGCCGCGACGAGGGGCTGGAGCGTGGCGGCGCCCGCGACCGGGCCGGGGTTGTTGACCTTGGCGGTGAGGCCCACCGCGTCCGCGAGTTCGGACGCCGTGCCGTACGGGGTCACCGGGCAGAAGCCCGGGTTGGCGGGGTTGGGGAACTCGGCCGCCAGGTAGGCCGACGCCACCACCTGACCGCGCCGATTGGTCAGTGTGCCGAGCAGCAGCACAGTGGGATGGTCGACGGTGCCCCGCACCGCGAACACCTGGTTACGGGCCAGGCTCGCCAACGCCCGGTCGGCCGCCCACTCGGTCACCGGGTGCAGCGGGCCCAGGTAGTGGGCCTCGGGCCAGGACGAGCCGGAGGCGTCCGCGAGGGCGTCCTTGAGCAGTTGCGCCCCGCGCTGCGGGGAGGTCACCAGCTTGAACTCCGTCGTCACGCGACGGTCGGCGAGGTAGCTCTGCGGCAGCACCTCGAGGCGCTGTTGGAGGTCCTTGGGTGGGACGAACGTGACGATGCTCTGCGGGGGGTGTTCGGTCCACGCCAGGCCGCGGGCGGCGACAGGAGCCGAGGGCTTCACGTAGGCCTCCTCCAGGGCCTCGCGCAGGAAG
>CAZZGU010000222.1:2486-4096 GCA_964653755.1 uncultured Nigerium sp.
GTCCGGGGTGGCAGCGTCCGGGGTGGAGGTGCCGAGGCTGGCGATCAGGGCGAGCATGCCCGCGATCGGGTCCTCGGCGAGAACGTAGCCGGTGGACTTGACCACGTCGTCGAGCTGGGCTTCCCCGGCCAGCACCTTGCGGATCTCCTCCTCCTCGCCGGCCACGTCGTACTTGCCCATCAGCGAGGCCACGTCGCCGAGGGCCTGGTGGGCCTCGTGCTCGCGCTCGATCAGTTTGGTCAGCACGCGCAGGTCGCCGGAGAACTGGTCGGTGTGCGGGTCGAGCAGCAGCGTGGTGATCTGCGGCGGATGCTTCTGCCCGTACCGGTCGATGCGGCCGTTGCGCTGCTCGATCCGGATCAGGCTCCACGGGATGTCGAAGTGGATCAGCTCGTGGCACTGGGAGTGCAGATTCACGCCCTCGGAGGCGATGTCGCCGGTCACGAGCACCCGGATCGGCGAACTCGCCTGCTTGAAGCTCTCCACGACGGACTGCTGCTCCTCGTCGCTCAGGCCGCCGTGCAGGACGGCGACCTGGTCGGGCTTGAGGCGGAGGTCCTTCGGCAGCTTCTCCTGCAGCCACTTCAGCGTCGGAACGCGCTCGGCGAAGATGACCGCCCGCAGGGGCGAGGACGGGCCCACGCCCAGGGAGCGCAGGTAGTCGACCAGCCTGGTGTACTTCGCCGACGGTTGCGCCAGCGACTCCTCGGTCAAGGCCAGGAGGCGACGCAGGGCGTCCGCCTCGCGGGACTGCGCCGGGCTGAGCTGGACGCCGAGGCGCTTGAGCCGTTCCCGGACCGTCTCGCGCAGGGCGGCCGGGGAGGACAGGAACGCCTTGGCCAGCGTCCAGGGGAACAGCTTGGCGCCGGTGCCCGAGTAGGGGCTCGCGCCTTTGGGGTGCAACCAGACCTCGTCGAGTTCGCGGGCGATGGCGTCCTCGGCCGGGGACGCCGGCACCAGCCAGTTCTGCGGCTCGCGGCGCTCGGCCCAGTTCGCGCCCACCTCGCGGGCAACCTCGGGGCTGTGGCGGTGCCGGCGCACGATGAGCCGCTGCACCTCGTCGGGGATGATCGTGTTGTCGGGCCGGACGGCCGTCGGCTCCAGCAGCCGGATCAGCTCGGCGAACGACGCGGCCTTGCCGTTGTGCGGGGTCGCCGAGGCGAGAATCAGCGCGTCCGTGTTCGGGGCGAGCACGCGGGCCAGCCGGTTGTTCTGGGTCTCGGAGTTGGTGAGGTTGTGCGACTCGTCGATCACGACGGCGTCCCACCGGTGGTGGCGCAGGGCGTTGAGGTAGCGGTCCGACTTCAGGGTGTCGATCGAGATGATGACCCGCTTGAAGTAGGTGAACGGGTTGCGCGTGGCTGGGAGCTTCTGGCGGACCCGCTGGATGCCCACCGAGTCGAGTCGCACGAACGGGATCGCGAACCGGCACCACATCTCGTGCTGCATCTGCTCCAGCACGTGGCGGGGGGTCACGATCAGGATCCGCTCGCCGCGTCCGCGGCGGATCAGCTCGGCCAGGATCATGCCGATCTCGAGGGTCTTGCCCAGGCCCACGGCGTCCGCCAAGAGGATGCGGGTGCGCAGATTGGCCGGGTCGAGAGCCTTGC
>CAZZGU010000223.1:0-4075 GCA_964653755.1 uncultured Nigerium sp.
CACCGACGGCGTCCGCATCACCCACCAACACGCCCGCTACAGGCTCTGACCCCAGCACGAGGTCGACCTCGCGCTTCACCGGCGCCTTTGCCCTCG
The DNA here is from genome assembly GCA_964653755.1 of uncultured Nigerium sp. Taxonomy (GTDB): domain Bacteria; phylum Actinomycetota; class Actinomycetes; order Propionibacteriales; family Propionibacteriaceae; genus Propioniciclava. The sequence goes on from CAZZGU010000223.1 coordinate 97, forward strand.
GGTGGCTCCTGCGTGGATACTCGATCCTCGTGATCGTCGCGCGTGAGGTCGAAGTCCGGGTGGGAGCCCGGCTGCTCCTCGGACCCACGAGCTTCCAGGTCGCCGGCGGCGACCGAATCGGGCTCGTCGGACGCAACGGCGCCGGCAAGACGACGCTGACCCGCATCCTGGCCGGCGAGGCCCTGCCGGCGGGCGGCAGCATCACCCGCACCGGCCAGATCGGCTACCTCTCCCAGGACCCGCGCACCGGCGACCTCGGCGTCCTCGCCCGCGACCGGATCCTGTCCTCGCGAGGGCTCGACTCGATCCTGCGGCGCCTTTCGACGTACTCCGTGGCCATGGCGGAAGCTCCGGACGAGGATGCCCGCGACGCCGCGATGCGCTCCTACACCCGCGCTGAGGCCGAACTCGCGGCCGCCGGTGGGTACGCTGCCGAGTCTGAGGCCGCTCGAATCTGCGCCAACCTCGGATTGGCCGACCGCGTCCTCACACAGGAACTGCGCACGCTGTCCGGCGGGCAGCGGCGGCGGGTCGAACTCGCGCGCATCCTGTTCGCCGGGGCCGAGACGCTGCTGCTCGACGAACCCACCAACCACCTGGACGCCGACTCGATCGTCTGGCTGCGCCAGTACCTCGGCGCCTACCCGGGCGGGCTCCTGGTGATCTCCCACGATTCCGGGCTGCTGGACGCCGTCGTCAACAAGGTCTTCCACCTGGACGCCAACCGCGCCGAACTCGACCAGTACGCCATGGACTGGAAGCGTTACCTCGTCCAGCGCGAGACCGACGAAAAGCGCCGCAAGCGCGAACGCGCCAACGCCGAACGCAAGGCCGCCCAGTTGCTGGGCCAGGCCGACAAGCTGCACGCGAAGGCGACCAAGGCCGTCGCGGCCCAGAACATGGCCCGGCGCGCCGAGAAGCTGCTTGCCGGCGTCGAGGGGGAGCGGGCGTCCGACAAGGTCGCCAAGATCCGTTTCCCGAAGCCCGCGCCCTGCGGCAAGGTGCCGCTCACGGCGTCCGATCTGTCGAAGAGCTACGGCTCGCTGGAGGTGTTCACCGGCGTCGACCTGGCCATCGACCGGGGAGCGAACGTCGTGGTGTTGGGGCTCAACGGGGCCGGCAAGACGACGCTGCTGCGCATCCTGGCGGGGCTCGAGCCCCCGGACACCGGTGAGGTTCAACCCGGGCACGGACTGCGGCTCGGGTACTACGCGCAGGAGCACGAGACCCTCGACGTCTCGCGGACCGTGCTGGAGAACATGGTGACCGCCTCGCCGGACCTGAACGAGACCGAGGTGCGCAAGATTCTGGGGTCTTTCCTGTTCACCGGCGACGACGTGGAGAAGCCCGCCCGCGTGCTGTCGGGCGGCGAGAAGACGCGCCTGGCGCTGGCGATGCTGGTGGTGTCGGCGGCGAACGTGTTGCTGCTCGACGAGCCAACAAACAACCTCGACCCGGCGTCGCGCAGGGAGGTGCTCGAGGCCATCCGGACGTACGCGGGTGCGGTTGTGTTGGTGACGCACGACGAGGGCGCCGTCGAGGCGCTGCAGCCAGACCGGGTGCTGTTGTTGCCTGACGGTGATGAGGACCTGTGGAGTCCCGAGTACGCCGAGCTCATCTCGTTGGCCTGACCCCCGCTCTGCCGAGGGCCCGCCTTACGTCCGCCGAGGGCCTGCCTTACGTCTGCCGAGGGCCTGCCTTACGTGCGTCGAGGGCCCTGGCTGCAGGTCGGGGCAGGTGACCCCGGGCTCCTTGCCAGTGGTGCCAGCTCCTCACCCCACGGTGAAGTGGCTGATGATGCCGAGGGCGAGGACGGTGGCGGCGATGAGTCCGCAGGTGAGCTCGACGAGGATGCCGACGCCGACGGCTTTGACCATGGCCCAACTGGTGGTGACGGCCGTCCCGAAGTCGCGCACGCGGAGGTACTCGCTGATCATGACCCCGGCGATGAATCCAAGGATGAAGCCGAGCCCGGGCAGGACGAACATGCCCAGGACGCCGGCGACGAGCCCGACGATGACGGGCCACTGCGGGATCTCACGCTGCTTGAGCGCCCGCCCGGTGAGGATCCAACTCGAGGCCATGCCGACGGCGACGAACGCGGCGCCGAGTCCGAAAGCCAGCCAGCCCCACGTCGAATCCCCCCACAAACCCCACACGAGCAGGGCCCCGAGAATCGTGAGGCTGCCGGGCAGCACGGGGATCACAATGCCGAGGACGCCGACCATCGTCAGCGCGACGGCAATGACGGCAGCTATCACGTCGGAAGTCACGCGGCAAGCGTAGACGGACGCCGCCGGTCGAGCCTGACGTAAGGCGGGCCCTCGGCGGACGTAAGGCGGGCCCTCGGCGGGCGTAAGGCAGGCCCTCGGCGGGCGTAAGGCGGGCCCTCGGCGGACATAAGGCGGGCCCTCGGCGTCCAGGTTCGACACGGTGGAAACGGCGCTTCGGCGCCGGTGTTAGGTTGGGGCGGCGTCCGGGATCGCCCGGGCGCGACCTACAGGGGCACAAGACCTTCGACGAGGAATCACATGAGCGACCAACTGTCCACGCTGAGAGAGAAGCGTGAGCAGGCCTTGCAGGGTGGCGGTCCGGAACGTATCGCCACGCAGCACGCGAAGGGGAAGCTGACGGCCCGCGAGCGGCTGTCGATCCTTCTCGACGAGGCCTCCTTCCAGGAACTCGGCGCACTCGCCACGCATCACAACACCGACTTCGGCATGGACGCCCACCGCTTCCCCGGCGACGGCATCATCACCGGGTTCGGGAAGATCCAGGGGCGCCGCGTCGCCGTCTTCGCCCAGGACTTCACGGTGCTCGGCGGCTCGTTCTCCGAGGTGCAGTCCAACAAGATCAGCCGCATTCAGGACCTGGCGATCGAGGCCGGCATTCCGCTGATCGGCCTCAACGACTCCGGCGGTGCCCGCGTCCAGGAGGGCGTCCGGTCGCTCGCGGCGTACGGCGAGGTGTTCGTGCGCAACGTGAAGGCGTCCGGCGTCATCCCGCAAATCTCGCTCATCCTGGGCCCGTGCGCCGGCGGCGCCGTCTACAGCCCCGCGCTCACCGACGTCACGATCATGGTCGCCCAGACCTCGAACATGTTCCTCACCGGCCCCGACATCATCAAGACCGTCACCGGTGAGGACGTCACCGCCGAGGAACTCGGCGGAGCGTGGATCCACAACACGGAGTCCGGCGTCGCCCAACTCATCGCCGACAACGAGCAGGACGCCCTGCGCCTCACCAAGACGCTGCTGTCGTACCTGCCGCAGAACAACACCGAGGACGCCCCCGCGCTTGCGCCCTACGACCTGCCCGACCGGATGGACGACGCGCTCAACTCGATCGTCCCTTCCGACGAGCGGATGGCGTACGACATGCGTCACGTGCTCGCCCGGATCTTCGACCACGACTCGGTCTTCGAGTTGCACCCGCACTTCGCGGCGAACTGCCTCGTCGGGTTCGCCCGCCTCGACGGTCAGTCGATCGGCTTCATCGCCAACCAGCCCACCGTGATGTCCGGCGTCCTCGACATCGACAGTTCCGACAAGATCAGCCGGCACATCACCCTGTGCGACCAGTTCAACATCCCGCTGGTGACGTTCGTCGACTGCCCCGGCTACCTGCCCGGCGTCGAGCAGGAGTACCGCGGCGTCATCCGCCATGGCGCCAAGATCATCTACGCCTATTGCCAGGCCACGGTCCCGAAGATCTCGATCGTCACCCGCAAGGCCATCGGCGGGTCGTACGTGGCGATGTCCAGCAAGCAGATGAACAACGACGTCGCCTTCGCGTGGCCGACCGCGCAGATCGCCGTCATGGGGGCCGAGGGTGCCGCCCGGCTGCTGAACCGGCGCGCCATCGAGGCCGCCGACGACCCGAAGGCCGAAGAGGCCCGGTTCATCGCCGACTACAAGGAGAAGTTCTTCAACCCCTACCAGGCCGCCGACGTCGGCCAGATCGACGAGGTCATCGAACC
>CAZZGU010000224.1:0-4070 GCA_964653755.1 uncultured Nigerium sp.
GACGACGTCGAAGGACAGGGTGTTCATCGTCCGACTCACGTTCGAGACACCCGACCCCCGGCATCTGGACAACGTGATCAACGCCATCAAGCGCGTGCCCGGGGTCTACGAAGTGAACCGGACCAGGTCTTCCTGACCGACTCCCGCGTCAGCGCAGGAAGTCGGCCAGCGTGGCCTGGGCCTGGCTGAGCCAGACCCCGTAGGTGTCGATGGACTCCTGCGCCTTGCGGGCCGCGGCCCGATCGCCGCGCGAGTTCGCCTTGGCGATCTTCTCCGTGAGCTTCTCGATCTCCGCGCTCAGCATGGCGACCGTCTCCTCGGCCCGGATACGGGCCTCCGGGTCGGTACGGCGCCACTCCTCCTCCTCGGCCTTGCGGACCGCGGACTCCAGGGCGCGAACCCGGTTCTCGAGCCCTCGGATGGCGTCGCGCGGCACCTTGCCCAGGGCGTTGTACTTCTCGACGAAGGTCCGGTAGGCGGCGCGGGCGACGGCGACGTCGCGCACGGGCACGATGGAGGCCTCGGCCTCGGCCAGCAGTCGCTCCTTCGCCTCGAGATTGCCCCGGAACTCGCTGTCCTGTTCGGAGAGCGCGGAGGTGCGGGCGTTGAAGAACTCGTCCTGCAGGCCGCGGAACTCGGCCCAGAGCCGGTCGTCGACGTCGCGGGGCGCAGCGCCCGCGGCCTTCCAGCGCGCCATCAACTCGCGGAACGCGCCGGCCGTCGGACCCCACTCCGTGGAGGCGGCCAGGTCACGGGCTTCGGCGATGATCGCCTCCTTCTCCGAGCGCGCGCCGTCACGCCGGGCGGCCTGCTCGGCGAATTGCGACTTGCGACGCCGCGTGTAGGTCGTCCGCGCCGAGGAGAACCGGTGCCACAGTGCGTCGTCGGTGGCGCGATCGATGCGGGGGAGAGCCTTCCACTCGTCGAGCAGGCTCCGGAAGCGGTTCACGCCGCCCCGCCAGTCGTTCCCCAGGGCGAGGGCCTCGGCTTCGACGACCATGGCCTCCTTGGCTTCCCGAACGGCGGCCTGTTGGCGGACGCGCTCGGCTCGGCGTGCCTCCGACTGCTCGGCCAGGACAGGAGAGAGCGCATCGAGCCGGCCCAGAAGTCCGTCCAGGTCACCCACGGCGTTGGCGCCGGCGACGGTCTTGTGCACGGTGCTGACCGCGTGACGGGCTTCCTCCGGCGACAGCGCGCCGCCCGCGATGCGCTGCTCGAGCAGGGACACTTCTACCTCGAGCGCCTGGAATCTGCGGACGTAGAAGTCGAGGGCCTCCTCGGCCGCCGCATCGGGGATCTGACCGACGGGGCGCTCGCCGTCGGCCGTCAGCACGTAGACCGTGCCGTCGGCGTCGACGCGACCAAAGCTCGCCGGACCTGCGCCTTCACTCATGGGGAACAGTCTGCCGCATTGCGTGCCCGGTTCGTGCGCGATGGACAGCCGGATACAGTGACGAGGTGTTGATCGCAGGCTTCCCCTCCGGCCCCTGGCAGGCCAACTGCTATGTCGTCTCCGGTGACGGACGCCGTTGTGTCGTCATCGACCCCGGCATGGGGGCCGCCGCCGAGGTCGAGCGGATCGTCGGCGAACGTGGCCTCACGGTTGAGGGCGTCCTCCTGACGCACGGGCACATCGACCATGTCGCCGATGCGGCCGCGGTGGCCGACGCCCACGGCGTCCCGGCCTGGCTCCACGCCGCGGACCGCGAGTTGCTCACGGACCCGGGTCCGGGGATCCGGCAGGCGCTCGCGCCCCTGTTCGGCGCCCTGGAGCTTCGCGAACCCGCCGACCTCCGGCTCCTGGCCGGCGGCGAGAGCGTCGACGTGGCGGGCCTCCCGTTCCGGGTTGTGCACGCGCCCGGACACCGGCCCGGCTGCGTGCTTTTCCGGCTGCCGCTGGCTGACTCCGCGCCCCTCACCGAGGTCGTCTTCACCGGAGACGTGGTCTTCGCAGGGAGCGTCGGGCGGACCGACCTGCCCGGCGGCGACCCGGATGCCATGGTCACCACGCTCGCCGGGGTCGTGCTGGGGCTCCCGGACACGGCCGCCCTCCTACCCGGTCACGGCGGGCAGTCGACGATGGCCCGCGAACGTGCCGAGAACCCCTACCTGCAACCCAGCTTCCTGAGGTGACGATGCGACCCAAACCGCTGTCCGGCTTCCCCGAGTTCCTGCCCTCCGGGCGCATCGTGGAGCAGACCGTGCTCGATTCCTTGCGGGAGACGTTCGAGTTGCACGGCTTCGCATCCGTCGAAACACGCGCGGTCGAGACGATGGAGACGCTCACGCGCAAGGGCGAGATCACCAAGGAGGTCTACGTCGTCCGGCGCCTGCACGCAAGCGAGGGCGAGGCGTCCGACGACCTGGGGCTGCATTTCGATCTCACGGTCCCCTTCGCGCGCTACGTCCTGGAGAACGCCGGGCACCTGGCGTTCCCCTTCCGGCGTTACCAGATCCAGAAGGTGTGGCGCGGCGAGCGGCCCCAGGAGGGCCGCTACCGGGAGTTCACGCAGGCGGACATCGACGTCGTCGGGGAGAACACGCTCGCCGACCACCATGACGTCGAGGTGGCGGTCGTCATGCTGGAGGCCCTCGAGCGACTTCACACCCGCTTCGGCGTGCCACCGGTCGTCATGCACGTCAACAACCGCAAGCTTGCCGAGGGGTTCTACCGCGGTCTCGGCGTCGACGACCACATGGCCGTGCTCCAGCGCGTCGACAAACTCGACAAGATCGGGCCGGACGCTGTGTTGGCCCTGCTGGTCGACGAACTCGCGATGGACCCCACGGCTGCCGAAACCTGCCTGAGGCTGGCGAGCATCTCGACCCCGGACACCTCGTTCGTCGACCAGGTGCGCGCCCTCGGGGTCGTGCACCCGCTGCTCGACGAGGGGCTGGACGCCTTGGCCGCCGTCGTCGCTGCCGCCGCGTCGGCCGTGCCCGGACGCCTCGTCGCCGACCTCAAGATCGCCCGGGGGCTGGACTATTACACCGGGACCGTCTACGAGACGATGATGGCGGGCTACGAGTCGCTGGGCTCGATCTGTTCCGGCGGCCGCTACGACGCGCTCGCCACGGACGGCAAGCGCACCTGGCCCGGCGTCGGGGTCTCGGTGGGGGTCAGCCGGATGCTCGCGCCGCTCATCGCCCGAGGGGAACTCGTCGCGTCCCGGCCGGTCCCCACGTGCGTGCTCGTCGCCGTCGACGATGAGGCGACCAGGGCCGCGTCGATGGCGGTCGCGGCGAGGCTGCGTGCTCGTGGCATCCCGACGGAGGTGGCCCCGAAGGCGGACCGCTTCGGCAAGCAGATCCGGTACGCCGACCGGCGCGACATCCCGTACGTGTGGTTCACCACGGCAGACGGCGGCTCGATCAAGGACATCCGGTCCGGCGACCAGGCGCCGGCGGACGCCGACTCCTGGCTCCCGCCGGAGGTGGATCTCCGGCCACGGGTGGGCGTCCCGGAGTCCTGAGCGGGTTCGTCGGCCCGGGCCGCCCGCGCCTAGACTCTGGCGGAACGCACCCGCACCGTCGATGCGGGGCTGAGAGAGGAACATCGCATGCTGCGCACGCACGACGCCGGCACGCTCCGCGTCGACAACGTCGGAGAAACCGTCACGCTAGCCGGGTGGGTGGCCAAGCGCCGCGACCATGGCGGGGTCGCGTTCATCGATCTGAGGGACGCCTCGGGCATCTGTCAGGTCGTCGTCCGTGACGAGTACCTGGCATCGGCGGGGATCCACGACCTGCGCAACGAGTTCTGCATCCGCGTCACCGGCGTCGTTGACGCCCGGACCCCGGAGAACGTGAACCCGAAGATCGCCACCGGTGGCGTCGAGGTCGCGATCCGCACGCTGGAGGTGCTCAACGCGTCCGCACCGCTGCCGTTCCAGGTGGACGAGCACACCACCGTGGGCGAGGACGCCCGCCTCAAGCACCGCTACCTCGACCTGCGGCGTCCGCGCCAGCATGAAGCGCTGGTCCTGCGTTCGAAGGTCACGCGCGCGATCCGCGAGGTGCTCGACGGCCGCGACTTCCACGACATCGAGACCCCAACCCTCACCCGCTCG
>CAZZGU010000225.1:0-4065 GCA_964653755.1 uncultured Nigerium sp.
GAGCAGGAGTGCGACGTGGCGGCGGCGCTCAGCCTGATGGTGCGCTACCTGGCGGCCGGACGTGAGGAACTCAACGAGGCGGCCCCCGTGGATGCGGGGAAGGTGCTGGGAGCCGGGCTGCTCGTCGCCGCGGCCAGCGCACTCGCACCGCTCGCGGTGGGAGGACGGGTGTTCCAGAGCTACGAGGCGTACCTCGACCTGGCGGCGCTCGGCCGCGTCCACCTCGTCTCCTCGACGGTGTTCGACGTCGGCGTCTACCTCGTCGTCATGGGCATGCTGCTGGACTTCGCGCGCAGCCTCGGCTCCGGGATCGACCTCCACGAGCGCGGCAACGTGGCCCCGCTGCCGCTGCCAGAATCGACGACCGCGCTCACCCCCCGCAGGGAGGGGGACCGATGACGCCGAACCTGACGCTGGCCCTGACCTCCGGCGTCCTCGTGGCGTGTGGGATCTATCTGCTCACCGAACGCTCGCTCTCACGCATCCTGATGGGGGTCGTCATCCTGAGCAACGGCGTGAACGTGCTCTTCCTCATGGCGGCGGGGCCGGCCGGCGGCGTCCCGATCATTGGGATCACGGACGGGTCGCGGATGACCGACCCGCTTCCCCTGGCCATGGTCCTCACGGCGATCGTCATCACGATGGCGGTCTCGGCGTTCGTGATGACCATGGCGTACCGCAGCTTCCAGCTCAACGGGCACGACGAGGTCCAGGACGACATCGAGGACGCCCGGATCCGGCAGTTGGCGCGAGAGGACGGGGTCTCCGACACGTTCGAGGAGATCAGGTTCGACGACACCGGCGAGGACGTGGTGAGCGAATGAACAACCTGCTCGCAGTGCCGGTGCTCCTGCCGATGATCGGCGCAGCTGTCGCGCTGATCCTCGGGCGGCGTCCGCGCCTGCAGCGCGCGTTCTCGATCCTGACGCTGGTGGCGCTCGCCACGGTCGCGGGGATCCTGGCCTGGCTCGCCGGGACCCAGGGCGTCCAGACCCTGTGGCTCGGTGACTGGCCGGGGACACTCGGCATCGTGCTGGTGGCGGACCGCCTTTCGTCGGTGATGCTCCTGATCGCCTCGCTGGTGACCCTCGCAGTGCTGGTCTACTCGGGAGGCCAGGACACTGAGGAGACCCTGCAGGAGACCCCGGTTTCGATCTTCCACCCCACCTTCCTGCTGCTGTGCGCGGGCATCTCCAACGCGTTCCTGGCCGGGGACCTCTTCAATCTCTTCGTCGGGTTCGAAATCCTGCTCTTCGCCTCGTACGTCCTGCTCACGATGGGCGGGACGGGGACGCGGATCCGTTCGGGCTCGATCTATGTCGTCGTCAACCTGCTCTCCTCGTCACTGTTCCTCATTGCCATCGCCACGGTCTACGCCGCCACGGGGACGGTCAACCTGGCGCTGTTGAACCAGCGACTCGCAGAACTCCCCGTCGACGTGCAGGGCGGACTCCAACTTCTGCTGCTGACGGTGTTCGGCATCAAGGCGGCGGCATTCCCGGTCTCGGCGTGGCTCCCGGACTCTTACCCGACGGCCCCCGCCCCCGTGACGGCCGTCTTCGCGGGCCTGCTCACCAAGGTGGGCGTCTACGCGATCGTGCGGACTCAGACGCTCCTCTTCCCGCACCGCCCCCTCACCGACCTGCTGCTCGTCGTCGCCGCGCTCACCATGCTGGTCGGCATCATGGGGGCCATCGCGCAGTCTGAACTGAAGCGGTTGCTGTCGTTCACGCTGGTGAGTCACATCGGCTTCATGCTGTTCGGGATCGCGCTCGCGAGCGCGGACGCCCTCGGCGCGGCCATCTACTACACCGCCCACCACATCACGATCCAGGCCAGCCTGTTCCTCGTCGCGGGACTTGTCGGCCGGGTGGGGGGCACGACCTCGCTCGACAGACTCAGCGGGCTGGCGGTCATCTCGCCGCTCCTGGCCGCTCTCTTCCTCGTGCCCGCCATGAACCTGGCCGGCATCCCGCCCTTCAGCGGCTTCGTCGGCAAGCTCGGCCTCCTCCAGGCCGGCGCCCGCGCCGGCACACCCCTGGCCTGGACGCTGGTGGTCGTGAGCGTCGTGACCAGCCTCCTCACCCTGTACGCCGTGGCGAAGGCCTGGAACCGCGGGTTCTGGGGTGACCCCGCCGACCTCGACCGCCCCCGCCGCCACTGGGGGAGGGACGCCGAGGCGGGCGAGACCGACGAGGCCGGGCCCATGCCCACGGTCATGGTCGGGGCGACGATGGGACTCATCGCGCTGAGCCTGGTGATCGCCGCCCTGGCGGGGCCGTTCCTGGAGTACACGCGGGAAGCCGCGGAGGCGCTGCTCGACCAGACGTACGTGCTGGCCGTGCTGACGGAAGGACGCCGATGACACCGCTGAGCACTCACCGCCGCCGCCTCCGGTTCCGTTCCCAGTGGGGCTATGTCGCGCTCCTCACGGTCTTCTGGGTCGCGATCAGCGGCCAGTTCACCCCCTTCGGGGTGGTGGGCGGGGCCGTCCTCGCCTGGCTGGTCACGTTGGCCTTCCCGCTCCCGCCCCTGCACTACCGGGGTCGGCCACGCCCGTGGGGTCTGGTCGTGCTGGTCGTCGCGCTCGTGCGCGACCTCGCGGTCGCGAGCTTCACGCTCGCCGTCCAGGCGCTCCATCCCCACCCGGACCCCAGGCCCGGGATCGTACGTGTGCGGCTCGCGAGCGACTCCGACCTCTACCAGGTCAACACCGCGGAGCTTTTGTCGATCGTGCCGGGAACCATCGTGATCGACGCCCGCCGGCGCACCCGCACCCTGTACCTGCATGTGTTCGACCTCTCGAGCCAGACGCCGGACGCCGTGCGCGCTGAGTCCCTGGCGGTCGAGCAGCGCGTACTGCGCGCCTTGGCAACCCGCAAGGAACGCGACGCCGCAGCGGAGGCGTCCCGATGACCGCCGTCGTCACCGCCATCAACGTGCTCACCGCGCTCCTGCTGGTCGCGGCGGCCTGCCTGGCGCTTCTGAGGATCGCGCGCGGACCGACAGCGCTCGATCGCGTCGTTGCCGCCGATGTCATCGTGGCCGTCGTGATCGCCACCGTGGCGGTGCACGAGGTCGTGACCCGCTCGACCACGGGACTGCCGGTCATGCTGGTCCTCTCCCTGCTGGGCTTCACGGGCGCGGTGGCCATGGCCCGTCTGATCACCAACGTCGAGGGGCAGCGCCGCCGGTACCGGCAGCGCCTGCACGACGACAGGGAGGGGGCTTCGTGACCGGGTTCTGGGATCTCCTGGCCGCCGTCCTGCTGCTCCTGGGCGCGTTCTTCTGCTTCGCCGCGGCCGTGGGGGTCGTGCGCTTCGGGGACGTCCTCATGCGCATGCACGCCGCCACCAAGCCGCAGGTTTTCGGTCTGCTCCTCGTGCTCGCCGCAGTCCTCGTCACCCACCGGACGTGGCAGGTGGCCCTGTTCTGCTCCGCTGTCGTCGCCCTCCAGATCCTGACCGCGCCGGTCTCGGGGCATATGGTCGCGCGCACGGCGTACCGCACGGGGCAGTGGGACAGTGACGCCGCGGTCGTCGACGAACTGGCCATCGACCTGCACGACGCGGGGTTCTCCACCGTCGACGAACTACACTCACAGGACCATGACTGAGTCACTCTTCCCACGGCTGGAGCCGCTGCTGGCACGCGTCGGCAAACCCATCCAGTACGTGGGCGGTGAGGTCAACTCGGTCGACAAGGAGTGGGCCGCCGCCGAGGTTCGCTGGGCACTGATGTACCCGGACGCCTACGAGCTCGGCCAGCCCAACCAAGGACTCGCGATCCTCTACGAGGTGCTCAACGAGGTCGAGTGGATCCTCGCGGAGCGGACGTACTCCGTGTGGCCCGACCTTGCGGAACTCATGCGCGCCCACGGCGTCCCCCAGTTCACCCTCGACCACCACCGCGCGGTCAGCACGTTCGACATCCTCGGCGTCAGCCTCTCGACCGAACTCGGCTACACCAACATGCTCGCGGCACTGGATCTGGCCGGGATCCCGCTCCACGCCGCAGACCGGACGGACGCCGACCCGATCGTACTGGTGGGCGGGCATGTGGCCT
>CAZZGU010000226.1:0-4040 GCA_964653755.1 uncultured Nigerium sp.
GGTGGGTGACGATCCAGGGGCCGAGGGGGCAGAAGGTGTCGTACCCCTTGGCCCGGCCCCACTGGCCGTCCTTCTTCTGGAAGTCGCGCGCGCTCACGTCGTTGGCGCAGGTGTAGCCGAAGATGACGTCGGCGGCCTTCTCCGCGGGGACGTCCCGGCAGATGCGGCCGATCACGATCGCCAGTTCGCCCTCGTGCTCGACGTGCGTCGACGCCCGGGGGTACACGATCGGCTCGCCCGGCCCGACCACCGACGTGTTCGGCTTGAGGAACGTCATCGGCTCCTCGGGCACGGGGTTGTTGAACTCCGCGGCGTGCGCGGCGTAGTTGCGGCCGATCGCGACGATCTTGCTGCGCGGGATCACCGGCGCCACCAGCCGCACGTCGTCGAGGTTCAGCCGCTCCCCGGTGTAGTTGACCGGGCCGACCAGCGGGTCGCCGGTGAGAGCGGCGATCGTGTCCGGGTGCTGGCCCTGGTCGGCTGCCAGCTCGACGACTCCGTACGCCGGGGTGTCGCCGGCGACGTAACGGGCAATACGCATGGGAGTCAGACTAGCGGGGCGTCCTGACGATCCAGGAGCGCCGCCATCTCCAGGACCATCCACCCCGCCAGCTGGACGGAGAGGTCGCGCTCGGGCGGGTCGGAGGAAACACCGCCGGTGTGCGCGCGCCCGGACGCGTCGGGGACGACCGCGGGGGTGTTCCAGTCAGGGCCGAAGAACACCCCGTCGCCGGACTCGGCCCGATTGAACCAGGCGGCGTCGGCGCTGGTGCGGACGATGCGCGCCGCGATCGCGCGAGTCTCGGCCGAGGTGGGGTCGTCGCCGGGAAGTTCGAGCGCGACGTGGGCGAGGTAGCGAGCGGTGATGCCGTGGAAAAGTCCGCCGTCACCGCCGCCGGAGGGGTTGATCACGTGGGCGGTGGCCGCGTGGGAGTCGATCGCCCGGACCAGGGCGTGGAGTCGTCCTGGGTCGGCGCCGGCCTTGACGAGTTCGAGTTCGGCGCCCGCGACGAGGCCCTGGTTGTAGGTGAAGAGGCGGCGGTCCGCGGCGGAGGGGCGGACGCCGTCGATCAGCAGGCCGGTGGGTTCGTCGAGCATGCGGGCGAAGATCCAGTCTGTGGTGGCTTTGGCGCGCTTGAGGCGTCCGAGGCGGGCCAGCAGGATCGCCGTCGAGCCGTTCGCGGGGATGTTCCGGAAGCGGTCGCCGCGCCGCCACGGGATTCCGCCGCCCGCGGCGTCCTCACGCCAGGCCTCGTAGAGGTATTTCGCCAAGTGGAGGCGGCGCCAGGTGTTCGGGCCGAGCCAGGGGTGGGCGCGCTCGAGGGCGAGCGCCATCCAGGCGATGTCGTCGAAGTAGTCGTTGACGAGGGTCCCGCCGTTGCGCCAGCGCACGGCCTCGGGCAGCCGGCGGATGAGGAGGCGGCGGTCGGGGTCCGGGGCGCGGAGTTCGGCATCGACGAGGCAGTCGAGCAGGTGGGCCTGCCACCAGTAGTGGTAGCGAAGAAAGAGTCGATGCGTGAGCGGCGCGGGCCAGGAGACGACGCCCAGGTGGCCCCGCGGGTAGCCCCAGAAGCGGCGCAGATGGCGTGCGGTGACGGACGCCTCCGCGCGCGCGGCCTGCGTGGCGCGCGGGGTGGCGGGGGCGGCGTCCGGCATGGGGCCATGGTGTCACGCGGCGCGCGTGCACAATGCGGAAGATCGCGCAGCGTTGTCGCTGTGCGATCTTCCGCAATGTCGCGTCGGCGCGCCGGATCCCTCCGAAGGTTGCCCGGGACGGGCTAATTCTTGAGCTCGGGACCCCCGCCGCGGGCCAGGCGGCGCTCCCGCTGCCAGTTGTCGAGCCGGTTGGCGTGGCGGACCCTCACGTCCCCCATGCTGACGCGGCCCCGCAGCACGATGAGCGGCATGCCCGGCGCCGGCTGGGGCGATACCTGCGACTTGACCGAGCCAATCGTCGACTGGGCGCGGTCGACGTTCACGCCCCAGCCCTGATCGACGATGAGGACGATGTCCCCGGCGCCGCCGACGATGTTGATGTCGATCAACTGCGACAACAGCCGGGCGTCGCGGAAGTCGAGCTTGACGTTCCCGGCCACGGCGTTGATCTCGAGGAAGGGTGGCACCTCCCACGACCCCGCGCGCTTGACGTCGTCCCAGCGGGCGGTGAGGACGAGCGGGTCCTGCCAGGACATCCCGGTCCGGACGCCAACCGCCGCGACGGCCCCCGGGGAGAGGAGCGCGGCCAGATCGGCCGGCGGGAGCAGGTCGAGGAGGACGCCACGCAGGTCCTCGCGGGTCTTCGCGCGGAGCGCCTCCTCGATGCGACCGTCGAGTTCGTCGAACGTGAGGCGCCCCTCGGCGGCGGCGTCCCGGAGCACCTCAACCGCGCGATCGCGCTCGGCGTGCCCCACGCGGAGGCGGGGTCCATCGGGCGTCGTCATGGCATCCAGCCTACGACGCGAGGTCAGCCCACCGGCGCGAGCATCCGCGGCATCAGACCCCAGCGATAGGCGTCCGACAACGCCTCCCACGAGGCCTCGATGACGTTGGTGCCGACGCCCACGGTCGTCCACGTGCGGATGCCGTCGGTGGTGTCGATCAGCACGCGCACGATGGCGTCGGTGCCGTGGCCCGTGTCGAGGATGCGCACGCGGTAGTCCGTGAGCTCGTAGGTGTCGACCTCGGGGTAGGAGTGCGCGAGCGCCGACCGCAGCGCCACGTCGAGCGCGTTGAGCGGACCCTTCCCCTCGCCCACCAGCGCCGTCGTGGCCCCCTTGGCGCGGAGCTTGACGGTGGCCTCGGAGTCGCCGTCCTCCTTCTGCTCGTCACCGGTCAGCACGCGCCAGTGCAGCACCTCGAAGAGCTCCTCGAGCTGCCCCATGACGTGGCGCAGCAGAAGCTCGAAGGAGGCGTCCGCGGACTCGTAGCTGTAGCCCTCCATCTCGCGGCGCTTGACCTCCTCGGTGGTGCGCGCGGCCAGGTCGCGGTCGGAGAGGTCGTAGCCGAGCTCCCCGCCCTTGAGCTGGATGTTCGCGCGCCCGGCCATGTCCGAGACGAGCATGCGCATGTCGTTGCCCACCAGCCTCGGGTCGGTGTGCTGGTAGAGGTTGGCGTCGACCTTGATGGCCGACGCGTGCAGGCCGGCCTTGTGCGCGAACGCCGAGTGGCCGACGTACGGCTGGCGGGCGTTCGTCTGGACGTGCGTGATCGCGGCCACCGCGTGGGACGTCGAGGCAGCCTTGCCCAGCGACTCCGGTGGCACGATCGGCCACCCGTACTTGAGCTGCAGGTTGGCGACGACGGTGATGAGTTCGGCGTTGCCGGTCCGCTCCCCGTGGCCGTTGATCGTTCCCTGGACGTGCATGGCGCCGGCGTCCACGGCGGCCAACGTGTTGGCCACCGCACAGCCCGTGTCGTTGTGGCAGTGGATGCCCAGATCGATGCCCACGTCGGAAGCCGCGCTGACGATCTCGCCCATCCAGCTGGGGATCATCCCTCCGTTGGTGTCGCAGAGCACGACGACATCGGCGCCCGCCTCGGCCGACGTGCGGACAACCTCGAGCGCGTAGGCCGGGTTTGCGCGGTAGCCGTCGAAGAAGTGCTCGGCGTCCACGAACACACGGCGGCCCTCGTCGGTGAGGAACCGGACGGTGTCCGTGATCATCGCCAGGTTCTCCCTGAGGTTGGTGTTGAGCGCGCGGTAGACGTGCTCGTCGTGGCTCTTGGCGACCAGGCAGATGTACTTCGTCTCGGCATCGAGGAGGGCGCGGGTCAGCGGATCGCTGGACGCCTTGCCGCCCACCTTGCGGGTCGAGCCGAACGCGACGAGCTCGGAGTTGCGGAGGCTGAGTTCGCCGTCCGCGGCCGCGCGGAAGAACGCCGTGTCGTTCGGGTTGGCGCCGGGCCAACCGCCCTCGATGAACGTCACGCCGAAGTCGTCCAGCACGCGCGCGATGCGAAGCTTGTCGTGGACCGTCAGCCGCAACCCCTCCTGCTGCGCGCCATCGCGCAGCGTGGTGTCGTAGATGTGGAAGACGTCC
>CAZZGU010000227.1:0-4004 GCA_964653755.1 uncultured Nigerium sp.
GTCCACTTCGCGACGCACCTGCTCACCCACCCGGACAGCTATCCGGAGGCGATCCTCTCCCGGATCGCACACAAACACGCCTCCCTGGGGCTCCCCGAGAGCGAATACCCCACGGTGTACGAGCACCTGTTCGGCGCCATCGCGGCCGACCTCGGCGACGCGGCCACGCCCGAGATCGTCGACGCGTGGACCGAGGTCTACTGGCTGATGGCCCGGGCCCTCATCAATCTTGAGAAGGGGCTCTACTCGTCGCAGGCCAACGATGCGATGTTCGCTCCCTGGCGTGTGGTGGACCGGCATCCGACCGGCGAGAACGTCGTGGTCTTCACGCTGGAACCCGCCGACGACACCCCCGTGACGGAGGCCCACCCCGGGCAGTACGTGACGATCCAGACGCGGGTGCCGGACGGCATCCGGCAGCCGAGGCAGTACACGCTCATTCCGGCCGACCCGCGGCAGCGGCGCATCGCCGTGAAGCTGGACCCCCAGGGTGAGGTGTCCCCGCTGCTTCACGGGGGCCTCCAGGTCGGCGACGTGGTCGCGTTGTCCAACCCGTACGGGGACATGGTGCTGCGCGACACCGACCAGCCCCTGGTGCTCATCTCGGCGGGCATCGGCGTGACGCCGATGCTGGCCCTGCTCGACGCCGTCCGGACCCGAAATCCGCAGCGCGAAGTGCTGGTGGTGCACGCCGACCGGACGCCGGCGTCCTGGCCGTTGGCGGAGGAAATGAAGGCGTTGGTTGCGGCCCTGCCGAACGCACGTCTGGTCACGTTCTTCGAGGAGCCCGGGCTTGGTGATCACGACGGCCTGCTCGACGTCGGGAAGCTGGAGTTGCCCGCGGACGCGAACGTCGTGATGTGCGGACCGTTGCCGTTCCTGCAGCATGCGCGGGAGTCCGTGATCGCGGCCGGTGTGCCGGCGTCCCGGGTGTTCTACGAGATCTTCGGTCCGGATGTCTGGCAGGTACAGGGAGAGGTCGCCTGATCGTCACCGCACCGCGCACGGCCGCCCATCCGGACGTCCGTGCGCGGGCCCTGGGCGGCGTGGCGCTCACACAAATGAACGTTCTCCGGGTCGCGCGGTGAAAGGGTGGTACTCATCCAGCCACCTGGACATTCGCCAGCACTTCGGGGGGACCGATGAGAGCTTTCACGCGCACTCGGGCGCTTCGACCGCTGACAGCGGTCACGGTTGCGGCGGCGTTCGCGGCCACTTCCCTTGTCGGGTACGCGCCCCCGGCGATGGCCGCGGACACTCCGCCGATCGCGTGGGTCCGGAGTGCGGGCGGGACCGCCGTGGCCGTGGACGCCAGCGGCGCCGCGACGGTCATCGGCGGATTGGGCAGTTCGATGACGTCCGGTGCCGGCGCGGATGAGGTGACACTGACCCCGCGCGGCGCTGAAGACGTTTCCCTGTTCCGCTTCACCCGGGACGGGACCCTCTCGTGGGCCCGGGTGGTGGGTGGGCCGGGCAGCGACCTCGCAGGGGGTGTGGCGGTCGGTGCAAGCGGTGCGATCACGGTCGCCGGCTCCTTCTCCGGGTCCGCGACGTTCGGGTCTGGTACCGAGGAGGTGGTTCTGCAATCGGCCGGCTCCGAGGATGTCTTCGTGGCCCGCTTCGACGCCGACGGAGCCTTGACCTGGGCCAGAAGGGCCGGAGGCGCGGGTGGCGATCACGGCACCGCCGTGGCGGTCGACGGCACCGGTGCCGCGACGGTCGCAGGTTCCTTCCTCGGATCGATGACGTTGGGGTCCGGCGCGGAAGCCGTCACGTTGGCATCCAGCGGTGGCACCGACGTGTTTGTGGCCCGGTACCACGCCGATGGGACCCTGGCGTGGGCCACACAGGCGGGCGGCAGGAGCCATGACGTGGCGACTGGGGTGGCGGTGGACGCCTCTGGTGTCGCGACGGTGGTGGGCACCTTCAACGGGTCACAGACGCCGATCCAGGCCGGGTCCGCGACGTTCGGGTCCGGCTCCCGAGCGGCAACCTTGACCTCACGCGGGGCATCTGACGCGTTCCTGGCCCGGTACGCCGCGGACGGGACCTTGGCTGGGTTCAGCAGGCGGGTGGCCCCCAAAACGACTACATCGAGGGTGTGGCGGTGGACGCCACCGGCGCCGCGACGATCGTCGGCGAATTCTGGGAGTCGGCGTCGTTCGGGAGCGGCTCCCCCGTGGTGACGTTGCACTCCGCCGGATTCCTTGACGCGTTCGTGGCCAGATACAGCGCCGAGGGGACCCTGTCATGGGCCAATCGGGCCGGTGGCGCCGGCTTTGAGTACGGCACAGGAATCGCGGTGGACGCCACCGGTGCTGCGACGGTCACCGGCAGCTTCTCGCAGGTGGCGACGTTCGGGTCCGGCTCCGAGGCCGTGAACCTGACGTCGGTGGGGTTCTCTGACGTCTTCCTGGCACGCTACGGAGTGGACGGGGTCTTGGCGTGGGCCGAACAAGCTGGCGGCCCGAGCGATGACCTCGGGCGCGGGGTGGCCATGGACGCCACCGGGGCGGCGACGGTCACCGGTCACTTCAGGGAGTCGGCGACGTTCGGTTCCGGCGCCCAAGCGGCGACGTTGACCTCGCGCGGGGGAACCGACGTGTTCGTGGCTCGGTATGACACCGGCACCCCCACCGCCCGCGTGTGGGGACAGACGGCGGTCGGAACAGCGGCCGCCTTGTCGCGGGACGCCTTCCCGGCGGGGGCCGCGACGGTGTACGTGGCCACGGTGGCGGGCTACTGGGACGCGCTGTCGGGCGGCGCCGCCGCGGCCAAGCAGGACGGTCCGCTGCTGCTCACCGAGACGGACTCGCTTCCCCAGGAGACCCGGGACGAACTGGCGCGGCTGCGTCCCTCGACGATTGTGGTCCAGGGCGGGGAACTGGCGATCACGCCAGCGGTGGAAACGGCCCTGCGTGAGTATGCGCCAACCCTGACAAGAAACGCCGGTGACACTGCCATCGGCACCGCCGTGCTGACGTCGCAGGGGGCATTTCCCGCGGGCGCATCGCCGGTGTTCGTGGCGACCGCCGCCTCGTTCCATGACGGGTTGAGCGGCGGATCGGCCGCCGGACGCCTCGGGGCGCCGGTCCTGCTGGTGGAACCGACCGGACCCGTGGACCCCCGGGTGACCGACGAGATCAGGCGGTTGGGCGCCACCACCGTGCACCTGCTCGGCGGCCCCCTGGCGCTCCCGGATGACATCCAGACGCAGCTGGCTTCCACCGGCGTTCCGGTGCAGCGGCTGTGGGGTCAGTCCGAACTGGACACGTCGCTGGCGATCAACCGGGCCTTGGCGGCGTCCGCGGAGCAGGTCTACCTCGTGACCAGTCAGTCCTACCACGACGGGTTGGCCGCCGCTCCCGCGGCGAAGCGGAGCAAGGGCACGGTGGTCCTGACGAACGGGCAGTGCGTCCAGGCCGACGCAGGGGAGTACCTGGTGTCCCTGGCCCCGTCCCGCGTCGTGGTCGTGGGAGGGACCCTCGCCATGGCTCCCGCCCTGGACCGGCTCACTGCCTGCGGAGGCTAGCCCGCAACAGCCTTGCCTCGCTCCGCATCACGTGGTCATGGCATCGCCTCGTGGTCCATATCAGCGGCAGCATCCTCATCCAGGCCCCACCGGAGCTGGTCTTCGACACGGACGCGGATTCGCGGCGGGAGCCGTCCTTCGCGTGGTGGCTCACGCGTGCACTTTCTCCCCCGGAACCGGGGCAGGTCGTCGGGCGCATGGGACCCAGACCCCGGCCCACACGCACCCGGAACCGCAGAACCCTCCTCAGCGCGTGTCACGGCTGGACCGGGCTCGTCGTCCCGATTTGAGAGCGGGGCCGCGGGGCGAGTAAGGTACGTCGAGCGCAATCGCGCAGCGGGCCTATAGCTCAGACGGTTAGAGCGCCGCCCTGATAAGGCGGAGGTCACTGGTTCAAGTCCAGTTAGGCCCACCCCTGCAAACCCCTTCCCACTAGGGGAAATGCAAATCCTCACAAATCCGTGTGTAGCTT
>CAZZGU010000228.1:0-3985 GCA_964653755.1 uncultured Nigerium sp.
CACCGTCGCGCCCTACTCGCTGCGCGGGCGTCCGCGCCCCATGGTTGCGACGCCAGTCCCCTGGGATGAGCTCACGCCCGCCGTGCGGCACCTCGAGATGCAGGAGGTGGTAGAACGACTCCGCACGGTCGGAGACCCGTTGGCCGCCCTCCTGCCTGACCGCCTGAGCACCTACCGCTCGATGCGGGACGCCCGCCGCACCCCGGAGCCGGTGCCCGCGGCGTCCCCCGTGGCCCGAGGGACACTCCCCGGCGGTGGGCGCTCGTTCGTCATCCAGGAGCACCACGCCCGGCGCCTCCACCACGACTTCCGGTTGGAGCGCGACGGCGTCCTCGTCTCGTGGGCCCTTCCCAAGGGCCCGCCGAGGGATCCTCACGTCAACCATCTCGCCGTGCAGACCGAGGACCACCCGCTGGAGTACGCAGGATTCGCCGGCGAGATCCCGCGGGGCGAGTACGGTGCCGGCAGGGTCATCCTCTGGGACGCGGGCACCTACGAACTCCACAAGTGGCGCGAGGGTCACGAGGTCATCGTCACCCTCTCCGGACGCCCCGACGGCGGCCTGGGCGGCGCACCGGCCACGTTCGCCCTCATCCACACGGGGCGCGGCGAGGACGCGAAGAACTGGCTCATCCACCGCATGGAGAACCCGCCGGCCTCCGCAGCTGAACCCTCCCAGGCCGAGCCGTCCACGGTCGAACCCGCTGCAGTCGAACCCGCTGCGGAACTCCCCGTCGTGGAGCCGATGCTGGCGAGCCCCGGGTCGCTGCGCGACGTCGAGGGCCCCGGCTGGCACCACGAGGTGAAGTGGGACGGGTTCCGGGCCGTCGCGGCGGTCGCGGACGGCCGTGCCACTCTGCGCAGCCGCGGTGGACTCGACCTCACCGCCGCCTACCCCGAACTGGCGGAGCTGGGCCTGCTCCTGCGCGAACATGCGGCGGTGCTCGACGGCGAGATCGTCGTCCTCGACGATGCCGGGCGTCCGAGCTTCGAATTGCTGCAGAACAGGGCTCGGGGCACCCGGCCGGCCCACTACATGGCCTTCGACCTGCTCCGCCTCGACGGCCGGCAGCTGCTGCGAACCCCTTACCTTGAGCGGCGCGCCGCACTCGTTGCGTTGTTGGGCGAGGTGGGCCAGCACGTGCACGTCCCCGCCGACCTCGGGACGAACGCCGCGGACGCGCTGGCCGCCAGCGCCGAGGCCGGGCTGGAGGGCATTGTGTCCAAGCGCGACGACAGCGTCTACCAGCCGGGAAGGCGTGGCCACACGTGGGTCAAGGTCAAGAACACCCATACCCAGGATGTCGTGATCGTGGGGTGGGTGCCGGGGGAGAGCGCCCGGGCACGCACGATCGGCGCGCTGCTGCTCGCGATCCCGGACGCTGACGGCCTCACCTTCGTGGGACGCGTCGGCAGCGGCTTCACCGAGCAAGGCCTGCGCGACGCGCTCGAGGTCCTCTCGGGGATCGAGACCTCCGAGCCCCCCATCGTCGTGGAGGCGGTGGCGGGCCCTGCGAGGACCGAGTTAGCCGGCGCTCGCTGGGTCGAGCCGCTGCTGGTGGGCGAGGTGACCCACAGTGAGTGGACGTCCGCGGGTCGGCTCCGGCACCCGGTCTGGCGCGGCTGGCGTCCGGACCGCACGCCGGAGGACGTCGCCGGGGAGCGCTGAGGCCTAACGCGGGCCCTCGGCGTCCCTAAGGCAGGCCCTCGGCGTCCCTAAGGCAGGCCCTCGGCGCCCGTAAGGCAGGCCCTCGGCGTCCCTAAGGCAGGCCCTCGACGCCGCGGGCGCGGGCGCGGGCGTAGCGGGCGAGGGCCTCGACCCGCTCGGCGGCGTGGTCGACAATGCGGGCCGGGTACCCGCCGGCGAGGCCGCCCGGAACCCGCCACGGCTCGTGCGCGGCGGCCCCGGACAGGTGCCGCAGTTCGGGCACCCAGCGACGCACGTAGTCACCGGACGGATCGAACTTCACCCCCTGGGTCACCGGGTTGAAGACGCGGAAGTAGGGGGAGGCGTCCGTGCCCGTGCCCGCCACCCACTGCCAGCCGTGGGCATTCGAGGCGAGGTCGCCGTCGGCCAGGTGCGCCAGGAAGTGCCGCGCGCCGACGGGCCACCACACGTGCAGGTCCTTCGTGAGGAAGCTGGCCGTGATCATGCGGACGCGGTTGTGCATCCAGCCCTCGGCCAGCAGCTGCCGCTGGCCGGCGTCGACGATCGGGAAGCCGGTCCGGCCCTCGCGCCAGGCCTGCACGACGTCCGCGTCCGGGTCGTCGTAGTCCATGCCGGACAGTCCGGGCACGAGGTCGCGCTCGAGACTGTCGGGGTGGTGCCACAGCACGTCGGCGTAGAACTCCCGCCAGGCGAGTTCGGTCACGAAGCGCGCCGCCCCGTCGCCGGGCACCCCGGCCAGGTCGGAGAGCAGCGTGCGCGGGTGGAGGACGCCGAACTTGAGGTAGGGCGACAGCCGTGACGTGCCGTCCACGTCGGGCCGGTCCCGCTGGGAGGAGTAGTGGGGGAGCGCGTCCGTCAAGAACCACTCCCAACGCGCGAGGGCCGCCTCCTCCCCGGCCGGGGGAAGAGCGGGCAGCCCGGGGACGCGCCGGGCGGCGTCCAGCGCGGCCCAGGCGGCCGCGTCGCCGGGGGCATCGCCGAAGAGCAGGCCCTCAGGCTCCGGCGCGGGCGGACGCCAGCCGTGGGCCCGCCAGGCGGCGGCGAAGGGGGTGAAGACCCGGAACCCGGCGCCCTGCCTGTTCCGGACGCGCCCCGGCGTCACCGCGTACGGAGAGCCGGTCTCCAGCCAGGCGACTCCGGCCTCGGCGAGGGCGTCCCGGACGGCGCGGTCGCGCGCGTGGCCCTGAGGTTCGGTCTCGGCGGAGACGTGCACGCTGGTGCCTCCCACCTCGCGTGCGAAGTCCGGGATCACGACCCGCGGATCGCCCGCGCGCAGCACGAGGCGGCCCTCGTAGGCGTCCCGGCAGGCCGACAGGGTCTCGGCGAGCCAGGCACGTCGGACGTCTCCCGCCCCGTCGAAGAACGCGGGGTCCAGCACGAAGACCACGTGGACCGGCCCTCCTTCGGCCGCCGCGTGGGCGGCCCCGAGGGCTGGATGGTCACCACGCCGCAGGTCGCGCCTCAACCACAGAATTGATGAACCCACGATCGCTCCTTCGGGTCGTCGCGTTCATCCAACCACGCGCTCCGCGCGCGTGACACGGTGAGGGTGCGCCGGAGCGGATGCGGCAGAATGGCGCAGACAGCGCCGCGACGCCCTCGCACCCCCGGCCTGTCCTCACCGAAAGGACTCCACGTTGTCTGTCACGATCACCCTGGTGCGACCCGACGCGCGCGAAGAGCGGGTGGTCGAGACCGCGACCACCGGGCTGGACCTCTTCGGCACCGACCGGACCGTCGTCGCGTTCCGCGTGAACGGCGAGACCCGGGACCTTGCGACGCCGGTGACCGAGGGCGACGTCGTGGAGCCGGTCCGCATCGACGAGCCCGAGGGCTTGTACATCCTTCGGCACTCCACGGCCCACGTCGTCGCCCAGGCGCTCCAGCACCTCCACGCCGAGGCCAGGCTGGGCATCGGGCCGCCGATCACGGACGGCTTCTACTACGACTTCGACGTCGAACCGCTCACCCCCGACGACCTCGCGCAGATCGAGAAGGACATGTCGCGCATCGTCAGGGAGCGGCAGCGCTTCGTGCGGCGTGTCGTCACGGACGCCGAGGCCCGCGCCGAGCTGGCGTCAGAGCCCTTCAAGCTCGAGCTGATCGGGCTCAAGGGCAACTCGCAGGCCGCCGAGGGTGCCTCGGTGGAGGTGGGCGCTGGGGAACTCACGATCTACGACAACGTCCGCCGCGACGGCAGCGTCGCCTGGAAGGACCTGTGCCGCGGCCCGCACGTGCCCCACACCGGCTACCTGGGCAACGGGTACGCCCTGATGCGCACGTCCGCCGCCTACTGGCGCGGCGACCAGCGCAACC
>CAZZGU010000229.1:0-3746 GCA_964653755.1 uncultured Nigerium sp.
AGGAGGAGTCCGGCGGCGAGTGCGAGGGCGAGGGCGGGGGTGTGGCGCATGGCGTCCTTCCGTTGGTCGAGAACGTCGGTCGAGCCTGTCGAGACCACGAGCCTGTCGAGACCACGAGCCTGTCGAGACCCGCACGTCGGTCGAGCCCGTCGAGGCCCGCACGTCGGTCGAGCCTGTCGAGGCCCGCACGTCGGTCGAGCCCGTCGAGACCCGCACGTCGGCCGAGCCCGTCGAGACCACGAGCTCGTCGAGAGCGAGACCTCGTCGAGACCCGCTACTGAAAATCGTTCTCAAGAGTACGGCTAGGGAGATGGCGCGGGCAACCCGGATGCGAGGATGGCCCCCATGGCGCTGAGACTGCCGAAGGGCTACCGCGCGGAGACCGCGACCGAGGTGAGGCGGTCGCGGTTCCTCTGCACCCTCGCGCGTGCGGACTCCGAGGACGAGGCCCGCGAGCTCATCGCCTCGGTGCGGCGGCAGTACCCCGATGCCCGCCACCACTGCACGGCCTTCATCGTCGAGGTGCCGGGGGCGCACCCGGTGGAGCGTTCGTCCGACGACGGCGAGCCGTCAGGAACGGCGGGGCGCCCGATGCTGGACGTGCTGCGCGGCTCCGGGGTGACGCAGGCGGTGGCGGTGGTGACCAGGTACTTCGGGGGCGTCAAGCTCGGTACCGGCGGTCTCGTCCGCGCCTATTCGGACGCCGTGGGCGCCGCACTGGCGGTGGCCCCACGGGTGCGCCCCGAGGTGTTGGAGGTCTTCGCGTTCGAAGTTGGGCACGCGGATGCCGGGCGCGTCCAGGCTGAGTTGCTGGACGCCTGCGTGGCCGTCGTGGGCGCGGACTACGGCGAACAGGTCAGTCTTCGTCTCGCGGCACCCGAGGGCGTAGACCTGGCCAGCCTCGTGGCGCGGGTGGTGCGGGGTGAGGTGGACCTGGTGCCGGTGGGGGTCCAGGAGGTCGAGCGCGAGGTGAGCTCGGCCTAATCCCAGATCAGGTCGGGGAACATGGCCTCGGTGCGCTTGATGAGTTCCACATACCGAGAGGACGCAGACTCGGGCGCCACCGGGATCTCCTTGCGGAACGGCGACGACTGCCACGTGATCTTGCAGAAGTCACGCCCGTTCTCGGCCACGACGCCGGCGTTGTGGAAGTATGCGCGGTCGTCCCAGTCTGCGGCGTTGTGATTGGCCCAGTGGAACTGCAGCCGGTCGTCCGCGATGGGGGTGTAGCCATGCAGGATGGTCTCGTACTGCTGGATGTAGAGGTAGGCGCACCAGGCCTGAATGGGGCCCTTCCCCTCCGGGTTGTACTGGTCCGCGGTCGCCATCATGTGGCGGTAGGCGAGCGTGGATTTGTGGGCCACGTTGTGCCAGAAGCCTGCCCCAGAGCCACGGATGAAGGACTGCGCGCCGATCGAGTTCTGGTCATGCGCGAGAACCTGTTCGGGAGTGATGCCAGCGATCTCACAAATCTCCAGGAAGAGTGGTTCGCCTTTTTCCCGGCTGTAGTCGGCGCCCGAGTAACTTCGGGTGTTCGAGCCGTACCAGCACCCGTCGTCGTGCTCGTACGGCGGAAGTCCATCGGGTGGGTGAAGATGCAGTCCGGGTCGAGGAAGTTGAAGGTCTTGGTGGCCTGATCCGGGAATTGCGCGAAGAACTCACCCAGGAGCCACGGTGCCAACGACGCCGAATACGAGCGGTCCTCCCGTTGGTCGGGGTAGGCGTGGATGTAGCAGCGCAACGCATCCGACTCGAAGAGGCGCCGCAGGGTGTCGGACGGCTGACCGAAGTAGCCGACGAGGTAGTGTGCATCCTCCTCGTACCCCATCTCGCGGAAGTGGGCTACCTGCACCAGCATCTGCCACAGGTAGTACCGGTGGTCGGGCACCGGAATCAGGAACTCCATCATGGCCTCTCAAACGGCACACCGCTGGGCGATCCCTACAACGACGCGCGGTGTCCGCCGGGGCACTCCCGCGGACACCGCTCAATGTCGAGACGCTCCCCTCGGCTCAGGCGACGCCCTCACTCACTGGCTGTGACAGGCCTTCGATCGGGCCTTCTGTCGTCGTGGTGGTGGTCACCTCGGCTGTCGTCGTGGTCCGTCCCACAAACTGGAGACCTTCACGCGATGCTTGAGGGTCAATCATTCCCGGACTGGTCCAGCGCGCCCAGCAGCGCCGCCAGCGTCCGCCGGTCGTCCTCCCCGAGGCGCCCGAACAGCCGGTCCGACTCCTCGTGTCGCATCGCCGCCACCTGATCGTTCAACTCCCGTCCGGACGCCGTGAGCGACACCAGGGTGGCGCGCCGGTCGTCCGGATCGGGGGAGCGCTCGATCCAGCCGCCGCCGGCCAGGCCGTCCAGCACGTCGGTCGCCGAGCGGGGGGCGATGCGCAGGCGCGCGGCCAGCACGGACGGCCGGACCGGCTCCTCGGCCGCGATGATCCGCAGCGCCCGGGACTGGTGGGGGCTCAGCCCCATCGGCGCGAGCGCGGTGAACGTCGCGTGCCGCAGTCGCCGCGCGACCCGCAGCAGCAGGTCGCCCAGGTCCCGGTCGGCCGGGTCGCCCGACGCGGCCCGGTCGTCAGGAGTGTGAGTGTCGGCCACGGCGTCCTCCTTGGCAAAATACCTCACTGTGAGGTAACCTCACTATAGGCCCGGAGCGCAGCGCCGTCCAGCCCGGGCAGCTCCATCAGCCGGACGGCCCCCCACAGAAAGGAGCGCGCATGGAACCCCCCGCAGGCATGCACGAGATGATGCGCGGTCCGGCGCGAGTCGACCCGCGTGACAAGGCTCAGCTGGCCGAGTCGCCCGTCCGGCTCGGCCGCGTCGCCGGGCTGTTCGCCGCCCACCGCGGCCGCCTGCTGCTGCTCACCCTGACCATCGTCGCCACCTCGATCATCGGGATGGCCCAACCCTTCCTCCTGCGCGCCATCATCGACGACGCGCTCCCCAACGCCGACACCCGCCTGCTCGTCCTCGCCGTCGCCGGCATGATCGCGATCGCCCTGGTCACCGCCGTGCTCGGCGTCGTCCAGACCTGGATGTCGTCCGCCATGGGCCAGCGCGTCATGCACGACCTGCGCGTCAAGGTGTTCGACCACGTCCAGCAGCAGTCGATGGCGTTCTTCAAGCGCACCCGCGGCGGCGAGATCCAGGCCCGCCTGCTCCAGGACATCGCCGGCATCCAGTCCGTCCTCACGACCACGGCCACGTCCGTGGCGTCCAACTTCACGACCGCCGTCGCCACCGCCGCCGCGATGGTCGCGTTGAGCTGGCGCCTCTCGCTGCTCTCGCTGGTCGTGCTGCCGCCGGCCATCTATCTGACCCGCCGCGTGGCGCTCATCCGGCGCGACATCACCACCGAGCGCCAGCGTGCCCTCGCGGACCTCCACGCCCAGGTCGACGAGTCCCTGTCCGTGAACGGCGCCCTGCTCACCAAGACCCTCGGCGCCGGTGCCGCCCGCCTGGACGCCTTCGCCCACGTCTCCGAGAAGCTCGTCGACCTCGACCTGCGCTCCCAGCTCGCCGGCAAGTGGCGCATGGCCACCATGCAGATCGTCTTCGCCGCCATCCCGGCCGTCATCTACCTCGCCGCCGGATTCCCGACCGCCGCCGGCGAGCTCACGATCGGCACGCTGGTGGCCTTCACCGCCCTGCAGTCCCAGATCTTCCGCCCCATCATGGGGCTCCTCAACGTGGGCGCCCAGTGGGTCGCCTCGATGGCCCTGCTCAGCCGCATCTTC
>CAZZGU010000229.1:3756-3964 GCA_964653755.1 uncultured Nigerium sp.
TCGGCTACCTCGACCTGCCGGTCGAGATCTCCGAGCCCGAGCACCCCGTGCCCCTGCCCCGGACGGCCGTGCGCGGCGAGGTCCGCTTCGAGAACGTCAGCTACCGCTACCCCGACGGCGAGGCCGACGTGCTCAGCGGCATCGACGTCACGGTCCCGGCCGGCGCGTCCTTGGCCGTGGTGGGGGAGACCGGCTCCGGCAAGTCGAC
>CAZZGU010000230.1:0-3958 GCA_964653755.1 uncultured Nigerium sp.
CTACGACGACGTGTTCATGTCACCGACCCGATCGTCCGTCCGGTCGCGGATGGACGTCGACCTCACCAGCACGGACGGCCTGCGGCTGCCGCTCCCCCTCGTGGTGGCGAACATGACGGCGATTTCGGGACGCCGCATGGCCGAGACTGTCGCCCGGCGCGGTGCCCTGGCCGTGATCCCCCAGGACCTCTCCCCCAGGGTGGCGAGCGACGCCATCGCGCGGGTGAAGGAGGCCCACCCCGTCTTCGACACCCCTATCCGGGTCGCGCCATCGACAACGGTCGCGGAGTTGCTCTCACTCATCCCCAAGCGAGCTCACGGCGTCGCTGTGGTCGAGCAGGACGGCCGTCCGCTCGGCACTGTGTCGCGCAACGACACCGAGGGCATCGACAGGTTCGTGCAGGCCCACGAGATCATGACGTCCGACCTGACCCGCGTGGCCCCGGACGCCTCCCCCACCGAGGTGTTCGATCGCCTCGCGGAACGCCGCCACAAGTTGGCCGTCGCGGTCGACAGCGAGGGGCGCCTGGTGGGGGTGCTCACCCAGAAGGGCGCCATGCGCTCGGCGATCTACCGCCCGTCTGTGGACGCCGAGGGGCGCCTGCGGATCGGCGCCGCGGTCGGCATCTCCGGTGATGTGGAGGGGCGTGCCCAGGCCCTCCTGGGGGCAGGTGCGGACGTTCTCGTCATGGACACGGCCCACGGCCATCAGGACCGCATGCTGGAGGCCCTCGCGCTCGTCCGCAACCTGCGCGACCGACACGCCCGCTCGGGCCGGCACGTGCTCCTCGTGGCCGGGAACGTCGTGACTGCGGAGGGCACCACCGACCTCATCGAGGCAGGTGCCGACATCGTCAAGGTCGGCGTGGGGCCGGGCGCCATGTGCACCACCCGGATGCAGACCGGCGTGGGACGCCCCCAGTTCTCGGCTGTGATGGAGTGCGCCGAGGCTGCCACCGACCTCGGCCGCGCGATCTGGGCGGACGGCGGCGTCCGGCACCCGCGCGACGTGGCGCTCGCCCTCGCGGGCGGTTCGGGGGCCGTGATGATCGGCTCGTGGTTCGCGGGAACCTACGAATCCACCGGCCCCCTCCTGCACGACGCGCAGGGCCGCGCCTACAAGGAGTCCTTCGGCATGGCCTCGGCCCGGGCCGTCCGGGCCCGCACCCACGAGCAGACCTTCTTCGAGAGGGCGCGGGCCTCCCTGTTCGAGGAGGGCATCTCGTCCTCGCGCATGTACCTCGACCCGGCGCGGCCCGGGGTGGAGGACCTCATCGACTTCATCGTGGCTGGCGTTCGCTCGTCCTGCGCGTACGCCGGGGCGCGCACGCTCCCCGACTTCCACGCCAGGGCGACCGTCGGCGTCCAGTCCCGCTCGGGTTACGAAGAGGGTCGTCCACTCCACGTCAGCTGGTGACCCTGGCCCTGCGGCCCAGCCTCGCGGACGCCCGGCAGGCACGTGAAAGACGCGGCCCCCACAACGGGGGCCGCGCCCTCTGGTCCAGCGCTCAGTGCTTGTAAGGACCCACGTAGAACTCGTAGCACCAACCCATCACGGCCCAGATGCCGAGGCCTGCGCCGAAGATGCTGATCCACCACCCGAAGATGGGCCCCAGGAAGATGACCGCGATCGTCAGCGCACACCAGAACGGCCAGATGCTGCTCGGCGGGAAGAACCCGAGCGTGCCGGCGCCCTGGACGATCTCGGCTTCCTTGTTGTCCTCGTAGCGGAGGTCGAGCTTGCGTCCGGTGAGGAAGAACATCCCCCACACCATCGCCGACATCGCCAGGGTGAGCACGAAGACGGTCGTCCCGATCGGCTCGATGGCCCCGTAGAAGTACCACGAGGTGTAGGCGTACGCCGGCGTCACGATCGCGAAGAAGATGACCAGGAACAGGAACAGCTTGGCTTCAACCTTCATCGGTCACTCCTCCGTGGACTTCGCGAGTTCGGCCCGGGGCTCCCACTGGGGTGCCTCGGAGAGCTCGGGATGGTTGGCGTCGAACGCGGGGGACTCCGAGCGGATGCGGGGGAGCGACCGGAAGTTGTGCCGCGGCGGCGGGCAGGAGGTCGCCCACTCCAGGGAACGGCCCCAGCCCCACGGGTCGTCCACCGTGACGCGCGGGGCGGTCCGGTGGCTCTTCCACACATTCCACAGGAACGGCAACTGGCCGATGCCGAGCAGGAAGGCGCCGACGGTCGAGAGTTGGTTGAGGAACGTGAAGCCCTCCCCGGGCAGGTAGTCCGCGATGCGGCGCTGCATGCCCTCGACGCCGAGCCAGTGCTGCACGAGGAACGTGGTGTGGAAGCCGGTGAACGTCAGCCAGAAGTGCACCTTCGCCAGGGGCTCGTCGAGCATGTAACCGTAGAACTTCGGCCACCAGAAGTAGAAGCCCGCGAACATCGCGAACACGACTGTGCCGAAGAGCACGTAGTGGAAGTGCGCGACGACAAAGTAGGTGTCGGACACCTGGAAGTCCAGCGGCGGGGAGGCCAGAATGATGCCGGTCAGGCCGCCGAACAGGAAGGTGGTCAGGAACCCGATCGACCACAGCATGGGCGAGTCGAGCCTGATCGAGCCGCCCCACATCGTGCCGATCCAGTTGAAGAACTTCACGCCGGTGGGCACCGCAATCATGAAGGTCATGAAGCTGAAGAACGGCAGGTTGACGGCGCCGGTCACGAACATGTGGTGCGCCCACACGGAGATCGACAGGGCGCCGATCGCGAGCGTCGCTGCGACGAGGCCGACGTACCCGAAGATCGGCTTACGGCTGAAGACCGGGAGGATCTCGGTCACGAGGCCGAAGAACGGCAGCGCGATGATGTAGACCTCGGGGTGCCCGAAGAACCAGAACAGGTGCTGCCACAGGATCGGCCCGCCGGTAGCCGCGGCGAAGATGTGGGTGCCCAGCACCCGGTCGGACTCGAGGACAAGCAGGCCGGCGCCCAGGACGGGGAAGGCCACCAGGATCATCATCGACGTCACGAGGATGTTCCAGGTGAAGATCGGCATCCGGAACATCGTCATGCCGGGAGCGCGCATCGTCGTGATCGTGGTGATGAAGTTCACCGCGCCCAGGATCGACGACAGGCCCAGCATGTAGAGGCCGAGGAGCCAGAGGTCACCGCCCACACCCGGGCTGTTGATGGCATCCGACAGCGGGGCGTACGCGAACCAGCCGAAGGAGGCCGCACCGTCCGGGCTGAGGAAGCCGGACGACGCCATCAGCGAACCGAACAGGTACAGCCAGAAGCTGAACATGTTGAGGCGGGGGAAAGCAACGTCGGGGGCACCGATCTGAAGCGGCATGAGCGCGTTGGCGAACGCCGCGAACATCGGCGTCGCGAACATCAGCAGCATGATCGTGCCGTGCATCGTGAAGAACTGGTTGAACGTCTCGTAGTGCATGTACTGCAGGCCGGGGAACGCCAACTCCGCGCGGATCGCCAGGGCGAGCAGGCCACCGAAGGCGAAGAAGGCCAGGGCGGTCCAGACATACATCTGGGCGATGACCTTGTGGTCCGTGGTGGTGAGCAGCTTCATGAACAGGGCGCCGGCGCTCTGGCGCGGGGCGGCGCGTGTCGCGCCCGCGGGCAGTTCGACTCGTGCGGTCGTCATGTCAGCCCTCCTTCTCTTCGTTGTACACAGGGCCCGTCACGGGGAACGAGGGGCCCTCGATCTCACCGGTCTGGCCCCTGGCCGCCAGCTCCTGCAGGTGCGCGAGGTACTCCTGCTCGGAGACCACGTGCACGTTGAAGATCATGGCCGCATGGTAGGTGCCGCAGAGTTCGGCGCACTTGCCGAGGAACGTGCCCTCGCGGGTGGGAGTGACGTCAAAGCTGTTGAGGCGTCCGGGGATGACGTCGAGCTTGAAGTAGAACTCCGGGACCCAGAACGAGTGGATGACGTCGGCGGACTCGAGGTTGAAGCGGACGGGCTCGTTGACCGGGAGG
>CAZZGU010000231.1:0-3935 GCA_964653755.1 uncultured Nigerium sp.
ACCAACGCCGGCGGGGGCAACCTGACAGGGACCGCGCGCGGACTCATCGAAGCCGGCGCCGAGCAGACCAGGGTGCTGGCCTGTTCGGTCGACCTCTCCGGGCTGCACATGGCTTCGGACAACGACTTCAACCGCAAGTCCTTCACCACCGGCCACACCGGGTTCGGCGTGCCCTTCTCGACGTGGCCCGACCGCACGGACGTGCCCCGCAACGCCGCCAGACCGCTGCGGTACATGGACGAGTACGTCCTCGTGACCCAGGGCGAGGTGTTCTACGCCACAGAGCTCCTGGCGAAGATTGAAGGCTTCGAGCGCGGCCCGGCCGGGAACACGAGCCTGACCGGCGCCATCGCGAAGGCGGCCACCATGGACGCCGACGAGATCATCGTCCAGGAGACCGAGTACACCGGCGCCGGCAAGCACCACAACCGCCAGCTGTCGTTCGCGCGGGAGAACGGCATCGAGGTGCGGGTGGGCGACCCACGGGAGAACGTTCCCGGACGCACCATCGTCCTCCCCGAGCGCCTCGACCAGATCAGGGGCGTCCCCGCGACGATGACGCGCCTGCACCGTTCGCTGGTGAAGAACGCCATGCAGCGCGTCGCGCGTGCCATGTGGAGCGACATCGACTACGAGTTCCTGGCGGCGGAGATCAAGTCCGACGTCGCGACCGTGCACCAACTCGCCGACGACATCGAGAGCAAGGGGAAGTGATGGGCAACCAGGAACGTGTGGCCGCCTACGAGGCGCGCCAGGCCGAGCTGGCGAAGCTGAACGACGACGAACTGAAGGCGCGGTTCTGGGAGCTCGCCAACGAGTTGATGACCCCCGTGATCGAACTCGCGCGGACCCACACCAGCCCGTCCATCGAGCGCTCGGTCCTCATGCGCATGGGCATCGACTCGGTCTCGACCCACCCGGTCGTCGACGCGGTCCACGACCGGGGACTGCTCGGAAAGGGCGCCGGGCACGTCGTGCTGAAGCTGGCGCACCAGCGCGGCATCGCCGTGAAGGCCGCCGCACAGCTCATCGTCGACGACCCCGCCGTGCTGCACGGCCTCTTCGAAGGGAAGTGACGGCCATGGCCTGGACGCTCCCGCTGGACCCCCACGCCAAGCTCGACATCGACGCCCTGCTCGAGGGCCTGGACGACTACGCGCCCCGCCGCACCGGGTGGACCTGGCGGACGGTGCCCGCCGGCGGCCTCAACATGGGCCCGTTCCACTTCGTCGACATGGCCGAGCCGCTGAACCGGTCGATCCCGCTGCCCGCGGCCAAGTACTTCGGCCACATCGACCCGCAGCCCAAGTGCGTGATCACGACGGAGATCGCCTCAGGTCAGTTCGAGGACGACATCCGGCGCATGCGCATGGCGGCCTGGCACGGCGCGGACCACCTGATGGTGATCCGCACGGCCGGGCAGAGCCACATCGAGGGGCTGCTGGAAGGGACCAACAAGGGGGTGGGCGGTGTGCCCATCACCCGCAAGCAGCTCCGGGCCACCCGCAAGGCCATCGATGCCATCGAGGACGAGGTCGGACGCCCGATCAACTTCCACAGCTACGTCTCCGGCGTGGCGGGCCCGGAGGTGGCCGTCCTCTTCGCTGAGGAGGGCGTGAACGGAGCCCACCAGGATCCGCAGTACAACGTCCTGTATCGCAACGTGAACATGGTCCGCTCGTTCGTGGATGCGGCGGAGGCCAAGCACGTGATGGCCGCGGCGGGCATCCTGCAGATCGACGGCGCCCACAACGCGAACGCGACCGCCAAGGCAGGCTGGCTGGTGATGCCGGAACTCCTGGTCCAGCACGCGATCAACTCCGCCTTCTCGGTCATGGCCGGCATGGACCCCGACCTCATCGGGCTGTCGACGGTGCCTCCGAACGCGCCGCCGGCGCGCAAGCTCCACTACGACCTCCCGTACGCGGTGGCGCTGCGCGACCTCTTCAGCGACTTCCGCATGCGCGCGCAGCAGAACACCCGCTACATCGAGGCGGACATCGAGGAGGCCGTGCGCACCCACAGCATCGACACGATCATCTCGATGCTCACGCGCGCCGACATCCAGTCGACGATCACGCCCGATGAGGGACGCAACGTGCCGTGGCACTACAACAACATCCGCGGTGTCCAGACCGTCAAACAGATCTGGGCGGGCATGGATGGCATCAACGAGTTGCTGGAGCTGAGGAAGGACGGCCCGGGCCCGGCCATGGTGCGCGACCTGAAAGAGCGCGCGGTGGCCTTCCTCGAGGAGATCATCGTCGCGGGCGGCTACTTCGCCGCAGTCGAGGCGGGCTTCTTCGTCGACTCGGCCCGGTACCCGGAGCGCAACGGCGACGGGATCGCGCGTGACAGCGCGGGCGGCGTCGGCGCCGACACGATCATCGAGCGGGACCCGGACTATTTCGCCCCGGTCTCGGGCCACTTCGGCCACAGCCGCACCCCCGATTGGGTCGCGCTGCCCGAAGGCGCCCGCCCGGACGAGGTCATCGGAGGCGACACGCTCCACGACCGGACCAAGATCGTCATGGTGGGTGAGCTCAACCTGGAGGACACCGTCGAGAAGCGACTGCAGGAGAACCGGCGGTACCGGCGGGGTGGTGACCTGATCCGCCCCGAGGTCGAGTTCGCCGGCGACAGCACGGTCCTGCTGCAACTGTTCGTCCCGGAGAACGCCGACATCGCCCCGGTGGCCGCCCTGGCGATGGCGGCCAAGCTCGGGCTCGACGACCCCCAGGTGATCAACGTCCAGGTCATGCAGCCTGCAGAAGGCTGCTTCGTCGAGGTCAAGGGCAACGTCACGTTCGACATCGACCGGTCCACCCTCAGGATCCCCGAGAAGATCGTCGTCCTCCCCGAGGAGGAGCTCAAGGCGGTCGTCAAGGAGCACGGCATCCATGTGGTGGCGGGAACGGTGGGCGAGGACGAGCACTCGGTCGGCCTGCGCGAGATCCTCGACATCAAGCACGGTGGTATCGAGAAGTACGGCGTGAAGTACACCTACCTCGGCACCTCGGTGTCGCTCAACAAGATCGTGGACGCCGCGGTGGAGACGGGCTCCCAGGCCATTCTCATCTCGACGATCATCAGCCACAACGACATCCACCGGACGATGATGCGCAAGCTCAACGAGCTGTGCATCGAGAAGGGCATCCGCGACCAGGTCGTCCTGATCGCAGGAGGCACGCAGGTGAGTCGAGACATGGCCGCCGAGACCGGACTGGATGCCACCTTCGGCCGCGGCACCAAGGGCATCGACGTGGTGGACGCGATCGTCAAGGCGATCCGGGCCCGCGAGCACGCCTGACACTCGGATCGGGAAGAGGCGGGACGTGGACACAGGCACGGCGGACGTGTGGACGATCGAGGTCGGAAGCACGATCACGAAGGTGAACGGATTCGCACTGCGCGACGGGGTCTTCGCCTCGGTGGCGCAGGGGTTCGCACCCACGACCGTCGAGCAGGGCGACGTGTCGCTGGGGGTACGGGCCGCGCTCGCGGCTCTGGTTCCGACAGTCCCGGGGGCCGCGACACCGGCCGCCGACCTGGCCGGATCGATGAATCCCGACTCCACGTTCCTCAACAGCTCCGCGGCGGGCGGCCTGCGGATGACCGTCCACGGGCTCACCCTGAGCATGACGGCGCGCGCCGCCAGGGAGGCGTCCCTGGGGGCGGGCGCCATCGTCGAGATGGTCACGGCGGGCCCACTGACCCCCTCGGATCTGGAGGAGATCCGCGAGATCTCGCCCACCATCGTGCTCCTGGCGGGCGGCGTCGACCACGGGGAGACCTCGGTCGTCCTCGAGAACGCGCGCAAGCTCGCCGCCCTCGGGCTGCGGGTGCCGCACGTCTATGCGGGGAACACCGCCATCCGGCGGCAGGTGACCCGCATCTTCGAGGCTGCCGACCTGGAGTTGCTGGTGTGCGCCAAC
>CAZZGU010000232.1:0-3905 GCA_964653755.1 uncultured Nigerium sp.
GCCCACGGGAGACCCAGTCCATGAGTTCCCCGGTGCCGGCCAGTGTCTGGTCGACGAGCAGGGGGAGCTGGTTGGCGACCTGCGCACCCACCCCCACGAGGATCCCCGAGATCAACGCCAGTGCCCCCAGCAACGACGCACCGGCGGCCAGCGCCGGGTGCCAGCCCCACCGCCGCAGCCTCGTCACCACCGGGTCGAGCATGGCGGTCAGGAGGATGGCGACGGCGATCGGGATCGTCACCTGCGAGAAGTAGGACACCGCCCGGAAGAACGCCACGACGAAGACGCCGAGCACCAGGAGGCGCCACGCGAACCCTGCCGCGACGGTCAGTCCCGCGGGGATCCCGTCGGTTGCGTCGGACGCCGGGTCGGCAGGGAGGGTCCCGGGCGTCGGATCAAGGACCAACTCCTCGTTCTGGTCGTGCGACGTTTCGTCGGCCGGCAGCGGGTTCGGCTCGGCCGCGCCTCTCCCGGGGGTGCGCGCAGGGGCGTCGGCGAGCCGGCGCCGGATGCTGTCGAGGAGGGCCACAGGAATCCTTTCGGGGTCACGGCTCGGGGTCGCGGCCCAGCGTAACGCGTCGCCGCGACCGCCCCGCCGAGATGGGCTACCGTGTGGCCGGTGAGCACGACGGGAGGACTCTCGGGCCGGCTGGGCATGCCCCAGGAGGTCGTGGTTCTCAGCATCGCCGGCTTCTGCGTCTCGGTGGGCTTCGGCGTGATGATCCCGGTCCTGCCGCTGTTCGCCAGGAGCTTCGGCGTGGGGAACACCGAGACCGGGCTCGTCGTGGCCGCCTTCGCCGCCACGCGTCTCGTGACCAGCCCGTTCACCGGGCGAATCAACGCGTGGCTCGGCGAGCGCACCGTGGTCGGGCTGGGAATGCTGGGCGTCGCCGCCTTCAGCGTGGCAGCCGGTCTCGCGCAGACCTTCACCCAGCTCCTGGTGTTCCGCGGCCTGCAGGGGGTCGGTTCCGCATTGTTCACCGTCGCCGCCATCTCCCTGGTGCTCTCCTCGGTGCCTGCGGAGAAGCGGGGGCGCGCGTCCGGGGTCTATCAGGGCGGCTTCCTGCTGGGGGGCATGCTGGGTCCGGCACTCGGGGGACTCGTCGCCGGCGTGTCGATGGCGGCGCCGTTCTTCTTCTACGCCGCGATGCTGGTCGTGGCCGCCGCGATCGTGATGGGAAAGGTCAAGAAGCCCCGGGCCGACCTCGACGCCGAGGGCGCCGAGCCGCGCCCGCTGCGTGAGGTGATCCGGGACCGAGGGTTCCAGGCGGCCTGCGTGACGGCCTTCGGGCAGGGGTGGCAGAGCTTCGGCGTCCGCTCGGCGCTGGTGCCGATCCTCGTGGTCGAGACGCTGGGCGCGGGCACCGCCTGGACCGGCATCGCGTTCGCGATCGCCGCGGTCGCCCAGACGATCGCGCTGGCTCCCGCGGGACGCGCGACCGACATGATCGGACGCCGCCCGGTCATGATTCTGGCGGGCCTCGTCACGGCCGCGGCGACGTTCGCGCTGCCGTTCTCCCCCTCGCTGGCGATCCTCATCGCGCTGCTGTGCGTCTACGGGGTGGGCGCGGCCATGCAGGGCACGGCGCCCACCGCGGCCGTCGGTGACGCAGCCCGGGGCCCTGGCGGTGCCCCCATCGCACTGTTCTCCATGACGACCGATGTCGGTGGCATGCTCGGGCCAGTGCTGGCAGGCTGGCTCGCCGACCAGGTCTCCATGGGGGCGGCGTTCGCCGTCGGCGGCGTCGTCCTGCTCTGTGGCGCCGCGGTCTCCGCCACGATGCCGCGCCGCCTCCCCGGACGGGCGGACCCGTCGTGACACCCTCCCCCCTCCCCGAACTCGTGGCGCCCGACTGGGTCGAGGCGCTGGCCCCTGTGGCGGACCGGATCGCCGGGATGGGTGACTTCCTGCGGGCAGAACTCGCCCAGGGACGCGGCTACCTCCCCGCCGGCCGGGACGTCCTGCGCGCCTTCTCGCGTCCGCTGGCCGACGTCCGCGTTCTGGTGGTCGGGCAGGACCCCTACCCCACCCCCGGGCATCCGGTCGGGTTGTCGTTCTCGGTGGCGCGCGAGGTCCGCCCCCTGCCCCGCTCGCTCACGAACATCTACCGCGAACTCGAATCCGACCTCGGCATTCCCCCGGCGCCCCACGGCGACCTCACCGGCTGGTTCGAACAGGGTGTGCTGCTGCTCAACCGGGTGCTGACCGTCGCGCCGGGCGTGCCGGGCTCGCACCGGGGCAAGGGTTGGGAGGCCGTCACGCAGTGCGCGATCGAGGCTCTGGCCGCGCGGGGCGGCCCCCTGGTCGCGATCCTGTGGGGACGCGACGCTCAGGCTCTGCTGCCCTGGCTGGGCGACCTGCCGTGCATCACGTCACCCCACCCCTCGCCGTTCTCCGCAGACCGAGGGTTCTTCGGTTCCCGGCCGTTCAGCCGGGCGAATGCGGCGCTGGCGGACCAGGGGGCCGGGCCGATCGACTGGAGCCTCGCCTAGCGGCGTCCCGCCTCGGAGACGTCGAGCAGGAAGGCTGATGCCAAGTCGGAGCCGGCCACGCGCAACCGGTCGACGTCCACCGCCGCGTGCCGCTCCGCCACCGTCGGCTCCGGGCCGGCCAGGACCTCCTCGGGCTGCACCCGTGCCGCGGCGACCGCCAGGGCGGCCCGCAGGTCGGGGCTGAACAGGCCACCGCGGCGGGCCGCGAGTTCGGCGACCTCAACGGCGTACTTCTCGACTTCGGCCGCTTCCGTCGGATTCTCCGTGAGGAGCATCTCGGCGGTGTGGCCCAGCAGGCGCAGGCCCCGCGCCAGGTCGCCGTCGCCGACCTCGGCGACGGCGCGCCGAAGCAGGGGACGGTCGGGACGCTGGGCCTCGTTGACCAGGAGCGAGAACTGGATGCCCAGCAGGCGCTCCCGCGTGCGCGGCGCGCGCCCCTCGCTCAGCGACGCCACCAGCACCTCCGGTTCGGCCGCCGACTGCGCCATCGTGTCGAGGTACTCCCGACGGGCCTCGTCGGCGGTGTGGACCGTCTCACGCAAGGGGATCGCGCGGATCATGGCGGTCGCCAACGCGATCGCGATCACGAACGGCAACCCCAGAAGAAACACCGCTTGCAGCTGGTCGCCCAGCCCTTGCCGCACGGCGATCTCCACCTCCGGAGAGAGGGAGGCCAGCACCGCCGGGTCGAGCACGGACCCCGCGTCGACCTGCGTCTCTGCGCCCACCGACCCGCTCGGCAGGTGCGACCGGATGGACTCGGTCAGCCCCCCGGTCATCACGGTGCCGAAGAGCGAGATGCCGATGGTGGAACCCACGCTGCGGAAGAACTGGGTGGACGCCGTGGCCACCCCGAGGTCCTTCCGTGACACAGCGTTCTGCACGAGCAGGGTGTACTGCTGCAGCAGCGTCCCGAGACCGACTCCGAAGAGGAGCATGATGCCGGCGAGGGCGCGCACGTCCGACTGCCAGGTGAGGCGGGTGAGCAGGAACTGGGCGATGCCCAGCACGAGGACGCCGACCAGCATGTACTCCTTGTAGCGTCCGGTGCGCGTGATCACCAGACCGACCACGATGCCCGTGAGGATCTGGGCGACGTTCAGCGGCATGAGGAGCACCCCGGACGTGGTGGCGTCCACCCCGAGCACGCCCTGGGCAAAGATCGGCACGTAGATCATCGCGCCGAACATGAGCATGGCAAGGAAGAATGCCGCAATGTTGGAGAGGGTGAACGTCGAGTTGGTGAAGAGCCGCAGGGGCAGCACGGGCTCCTCCGCGCGCAACTGGATCCAGATGAACAACGCCGTCAGGACGGCCCCGGCGGCGTACAGGCCGAGGACCTGCGCGGACGCCCAGGGGTGCACCGTCCCGCCCCACGACGTGGCAAGAAGGATCGCCACCAGCGCGCCTGC
>CAZZGU010000233.1:0-3892 GCA_964653755.1 uncultured Nigerium sp.
TGAGCGTGGCACGCTTCATCGCCGACCAGAGGACCAAGCATCGGGTGCCGCACACGCTCACCTGCGTCCTGCTGGGGGTCAGCGTGGCGTGGTTCTACAAGTGGCTCAGGAGGGCGTCGGGGCCGTCGGCGGCGAGCGGGCTGCACACCACCCGTGACCGGCGTCGCGACACCGTCGACCGCGCCGTCAGGGTCGCGTTCGGCAAGGCCCACGGCCTGCACGGCTCACCCCGTCTGGTGTGGGACCTGCGCGATGCTGGGTGGACGGTGAACGAGAAGACCGTCGCCGACTCGATGCGCCGTCAAGGGCTCGTGGCAAGGAAGATCAGACGCCGCAACGGGCTGACCCGGCAGGACCGGACGGCTCCGAAGTTCCCCGACCTGCTCAAGCGGGACTTCACCGCCGACCGGGCGAACGCCAAGTGGGTGGGCGACATGACGGAGATCCCCACCGAGCACGGCAAGCTGTATTTGGCGACCGTGATCGATCTGTACTCCCGCCGGCTGCTGGGGGCGGCGACCGGCCTGCACCCCGACGCCGACCTGGCCTGCCACGCGATCAAGATGGCGGTGGCCGCCCGGGGTGGCAGGGCGGCGATCTGGCGGGCTGAGGAGTCCGAGCGGGTCATGTTCCACACCGATCGCGGGTCTACGTATACGGCGAACGCGTTCACGAAGTTGTGCGCCCAGCAGGGCATCCGCCAGTCCATGGGCCGCGTCGGCTCGTGCTTCGACAACGCCGCCGCCGAGGCGTTCTTCAGCTCCTTGGAGTGGGAGGTCCTCTCGCGACACACCTTCGAAAACACCCGCCAAGCCCAGGCTGTTGTGATCGACTGGTGCTACGGCTTCTACAACCACGACCGGCGGCACTCGACCGCCGACATGAAGAGCCCGATCAACTACGAGATCGACGCCGCCGCCCTCAACCGAGACGCGGCATAAGGAACCCTCCACGATTCCGGGGGAACCACATGATGGCCACCATCGGCTACGACACCAACGGCGAACTCGCCGACGTCACCTACCCCTTCGGCACCCTCGACAACCTGTCCAAAACACCCGCAGGGGCGCTGATCGGCACCAGGTGGACGGTCGGGACCCGGACGTTCACCGAGGAGCTGACCCGCTCCCAGTCGGGGCGGATCACCGCCAGCCAGTGGGCCGACACGGCCACCCCGACCACCCCCACCGGCTGGGCCTACGCCTACGACCCGGTCGGACGCCTCACCCAAGCCGTCCTCGCCACCGCCGGCCCCAGACCACAAGTCACCTTCGGTTACGCGTTCACCCCGACCGGGGGATGTGGCGCAGACCCAGGCGCGGGCGCCAACGGCGCCCGCACCTCCAGCAGTGTCCAGATCGGCACCAGCCCGGCGCAGACCAGCCAGTACTGCTACGACCACGCCAGCCGCCTCACCCAGGTCACCGGCGCCAACCCGATCAACAATGCGCATATCGCCCACGATCCGCACGGCAACGCCACCCGCATCGGCGACCAAACCTTCACCTACGACGCCGCCGACCGCGTCACCGGCACCACCGTGGTCAGCACCGGCCAGGAACTCGCCTACACCCGCGACGTGACCGGACGCGTGGTGCAGCGGGTCGCGACCGGCACCGAAACCGGCGCCACCTACTACGGATTCACAGCCGACGAAGACAGTCCCGACTTCCAACTCACCGCGGGTGGCGGACTCGCCGAACGCTACCTCGCCCTGCCCGGCGGCATCCTGCTCACCCAGAGCTACACGGCGGCCACAACCCGAGCGTCCATTCCCAACCTCCACGGCGACACCAGCGTTCAACTCGACCTCCTTGACCACCGGATGGCTCAACGACCCCTACGGCCAACCACTCAACC
Organism: uncultured Nigerium sp.; assembly: GCA_964653755.1. Lineage (GTDB taxonomy): Bacteria > Actinomycetota > Actinomycetes > Propionibacteriales > Propionibacteriaceae > Propioniciclava. Next base: position 1,861 of record CAZZGU010000233.1, read on the forward strand.
AAACCACCGGGCTCGTCGACCTCAACAACGTCCCACAAACCCGCACCAACACCAGCACCACCGACAGCTGGCTCGGCCAACACCAACGCGGCTACGAACACACCGGCGGACTCAACCAAATGTTGATGGGAGCACGCACCTACCTCCCCACCCTCGGCATCTTCACCAGCACCGACCCCATCCAAGACGGCAACGACACCACCTACACCTACCCCAACGACCCCATCAACAAGGTCGACCTCGACGGCGAATTCGCCGTAGCAGTCGCCGCGGGATTTGCATTGGGGCCAGGTGGGTGGGCGCTCTTAGCCGTAGGCGTAGCCGCTTGGTATATCGGGTCGGGCCTTGCCGCATCGCATTATGATGCGGTCTCCACTCGTCTATCCCGGGTAGTTAATGCAACGGCCGCGGCCGCGGCCAAGTCAGTTCCACGAGCAATGCGGACGACGTTCCGAAGAGACCGGGCGTACGAGGTGTACGAACTCAGGACTGTGGGGCTCAATAAGACGTACAAGTACGGAATCACATCGCAGGCAAGCGGCGCACGGCAGCGCGCGCAACTAAGGGCCTGCGAGCGGCTAATGAAGGCGACTTGTGAATCTACCACCCGAGCGCGTGTGACAGGGTACTACGCCGCCCGCAGAACTGAGAGAGCTCTGATCTTCCGTTACCGACTCAAGTATGGCGTCTGCCCGCCTGGACAGGCTAAGTCATGCAAGTGAAATCAGCCACGGTTTGGCTTTCAGGGGCGACTGAGCCCGCGAAGTTTGATCCGGTAAGTGAGAGGTGGGTCTTTCCAGATCCGCAGCCGCTCATGAAGTGGTGCGAAGAAGTCAACCAGGTCGCGCAGGTAGCGGGAACCGCGCTGGATGCAAAGCCGTGGCAGACGAAGTTCATGCGCGGCCTCTTCAATGTACACGTCGCCCTGTGGGACGAGCCGGTCAGCTGGAAGGAAGACTCCATGGCCAAAGGGCTCTGCTATCTATTCATGCTACCTTGGTTGCCTAGATGGTGGGACGGTAAGGCGGCTGGATCTGTGGTCGTACGAATGATCCCATGGATGCTGCAAGACCTCTACCCAGAGGGGCACCCCGCAGTACCGGAAGTCGAAGTGGTGAAAAGGCCCCTATTGTCGATAACTGGGGCTCCGCGGTCAGGCTCTCGCCGTTATTGGCACAAGTCGCGCCCGGTGGACGCTTTTGCAAAAGCCGTGCGTGCGGTAGGCGATTTGGGCTCGGGTATCGTACAACGGGCGGCAATGCCCTCCGCGTGGCCGGACTTAGAACTGCAGCCCGTGATCACGAGTTCTTCCGCCTTGGAAATGTCCCAAGACAACCGCGTGTGCAGAGTTCCTGTTCCTCCGGGTTTCCCAAAGGCCACGAAGCTAGAGCGCGGCGAATATGCGCTGAGAATGGTTTGTGAGGCCCTCAGACTGAGAGGTAAGTGTGAGGGGTTTGACGCAGATGGGGTGGTCAATGAACTTCAGGATGCTGCGCGGGAGTGCCAGTTCACGAGCAGTCTCGGGGCGCCAGTGGCTGTGCCGAACGATGAGGGGAATATGTGGCTCCGACCTGAGTTCGTGTTGGACCCTGGTGGGGGGCGGATCAGAGCTGTTGTGACGAGTGCGCAAGGTCGCACACAATCCTCCGAGTGGCAACCGGCAGGGCCAAGCTTGAGGATGCTCCAGTGGGCGTGGGCGCCGTACAACGATTACGAGTGGAGGGGGCATGACGTATGGGTCACGACGGAGATAGGAGCCCGGCGTGGCTTCACTTTTTCGCCACAACATGACTGAGATTGAAGGCGGTGTGAATCATGGATGTGACGTCGTTGGGTTTCCGTTGGTCCTTCCCTCCTTGTGACGAACACCAGCTATGACCAGCCGGACGCTCACCGGGATGGTAACCCAGCGGGCGCCGGGGGCGGCGGATCATCCACGCTGGCCTACAGTTACCGCGCTGATGGGCAGCTTGCCATCACTAGTGGCGTGTCGATGAAGTATCTTTATGGTTGAGTGTCACAATGGGGTATG
>CAZZGU010000234.1:0-3890 GCA_964653755.1 uncultured Nigerium sp.
GCCCGCCGCAGGGGTCCGAGCCGCTCGGCCTCGTCCTGGAGCGCCGCTCGATGCCGCTCCGGCAACGCGCTGAACGTCCTGACGGTGAGGGTGAGCGTGCGACCGGCTTTTCGGGGGCGCCAGATGCCCGCGATGGTTCCGTCGACGAGCACCGTGCCGGGTTCGCCGACCGCCCGCCACACGTCACGATGGTGGGCCTGGTCGACGATGGTTCCCCGGTCGCGCAGTTGGGTGTACGGGTCACGGGGCGGGAGCAGCCGAACCCCCTTCGGCAGGGGCGCGGAGCCCAGGGCATCCAGGTCCTCGGTGAGGATCCACGCCGCCCCGCCGAACTCGACGCGGGTCAACTCCTCCTCGACGAGGTCCCACCACGGGTCGGTGTCGCCGGAGCGGATCCCGACCCACGCGGCGAAGCCCGCGCGGTCCGAGGGGCCGTAGCAGCGCAGGTAGCGGCGCAGCAGGTCGGCGCGCGCGAGGTCAGGGTCGACGTCCGGGATCCCGCGACCCAGCCACTCCTCCACCAGGACGAACGGCGCCTTGTCACCGGCGCGCGGAGCGAAGCAGACCACCCGCCGCAACGTCAGGATGCGCAGGCAGAAGTGCACGACCGCCTCCCCGAGCGGCTGGCCCGGGGCGTACGGCCCGACTTGTTCCCAACGCCTTCGTTGCGCCGGCTTGAGCCGGTCGGCGATCCGCATGGCGGTCTCCGCGCCCAGCTCGTTGATGGCGAGCCGACGCCCCGACAGCACCGCACGGATCTCCTCGTCGGTCAGTTCGACCGCCCGGCCCAGGCTCATCCCGAGCCTGTCCAGCGCCGGCTGGACGCCGGGAATGAAGTGGCGCAGAGCGTCCTCTTCGTCCTTGGTCGGCGGCAGCACCCCGGTGGTGAAGACGGGAGCGTCCGCGGTCGGGAAGAAGAACGGCGCTCCGCGCAGCGACCAGGTCTGCAGCAGGCTCTTCTCCTCGGCGACCGCGGAGTCCAACTGCTCGGGGGTGAGGCTCGCGACCCTCGCGTTGAGGGCCAGCGCCGCCGAACCCGGGGGACTGTTCTGGATCCCGCACCGGCCGGCCGCCTCCAGCAGACCCCCCTCGGGGAGCCGCTGCGTGAGCCCGTGGGCGCCGAGACGGAAAGCGATGACGTCGCGTCTTCGGATCTCCGCTCCCACCCGCCCACACTAACCCGGCCGGCGCAGGCGTCGGTGACCGCCTGCGGTCGAAGTCAACTCATGCGCGTGTCGCTCAACCAACACTCGACGGGGATTTCGGGCCGATTTTGCCCGTTTTGGCCGTCGAGTGGTGGCTGAGCGACACGACCGCCCGGAGACCTCGTGGCCGACCGCTGGCAGGATGGCGCCCATGACCCTGGACGCCACCAACCCGCTGGCCCACGAATCGTCGCTCCCGTTCGGCCTGCCCGACTTCGCGGCCCTGGCTCCGGCCCACTATCCGCCGGCGTTCGACGCGGGGATGGCCGAGTCGCTGGCCCAACTGGACGCCGTGGCCGCAGACCCCTCCCCCGCGACGGCCGGGAACGTCCTCGACGCCTGGGAGGCCTCCGGACAGCTGCTGGACCGGGCGCTGACCGCCTTCCATGTGACCAAGGCCGTCGACACCAACGACCAACTCGACTCCATCGAGGCCGAGTACGCCTCGAAGCTGGCAAGTCACGCCGACGCGGTCTTCCTCAACCGGGCCTCCTACGACCGGCTGCGGGCGCTGGCCGACCGGGCGGCGTCCGGAGAGGTCACGCTCGACGCCGAGCAGCGCTGGCTGCTGGACGACCTGCTGGCTGCGTTCGTCCGCAACGGTGTGGCGCTCGCGCCCGAAGGACAGGAGCGGTTGCGCGCCCTCAACACCCGGCTCGCCGAACTGCGCACGCGTTTCGAGCAGGAGAACCTGCGCGCCCGCAACGCCGGCGCGGTCACCGTCACCGACGCGGCCGACCTCGACGGACTCGCGGCGCACGAGGTGGAAGCGCTGCGCCAGCCCGACGGCACCTACCGGATCGAGCTCGTCAACACCACCCAGCACCCCCTCCTGGCCAGGCTCACCAACCGCGACCTGCGCCGCCGGATCTTCGAGGCCTCCGTCACCCGCGGCCTCGGTCCGGGCTCGGTGGGCGCGACAGCTCCGGCCGACACCCGCGACGTCATCGCCGAGATCGCCCGGCTGCGGGCCGAGCGGGCCGCGCTGCTGGGCTACCCCACCCACGCGGCGCTCGTGGTCGAGCGCCAGTGCGCGAAGACGACGGACGCCGTGGCGACCATGCTCGGACGCCTCGCCCCGGCCGCCCTCGCCCAGGCACGCCAGGACGCCGACGACCTGCGGGTCCGCTTCGAGCAGCTGTACCCCGGCGAGGCCTTCGCCGCCTGGGACTGGGCCTTCGTCGCCGAGACGATCCGGCGGGAGCGCTTCGACCTCGATCCGGACGCCCTCGCGCCCCACCTCGGCGTCGAGAAGGTGCTCACGGCCGTCCTCGACGCCGCGACCCGGCTGTACGGCATCACCTTCGTGCGGCGCCCCGACCTGCGTGGCCACAACGCCGAGGCCGAGGTCTTCGAGGTGCGCGAGGCCGACGGGACGCCGATCGGGCTGTTCGTCCTGGACCTGTGGGCCCGCCCCACCAAGCAGGGCGGCGCCTGGATGAACAGCGTGGTGCGGCAGTCCGGGCTGCTGGGGCGCCGGCCGGTGGTCACGAACAGCTGCAACGTCCCGCCCGGCTCGACCACGCTGACCTGGGACCACGTCATCACGCTCTTCCACGAGTTCGGCCACGCCCTGCACGGCCTGCTGGCGTCGTCCCGCTACCCCTCGAAGTCGGGCACGGCCACGCCGCGCGACTTCGTCGAGTTCCCCTCCCAGGTCAACGAGCACTGGGCGTGGGAGGCGGACGCCGTGATCCCGGCCGCACTCGCCGACCGGATGCTGGCGGCGGAGACCTTCAACCAGGGCTTCCACAACCTGGAGAGCTGGTCGGCGATGGTGCTCGACCAGGCCTGGCACACCACCCCGCTGGCCGAGCTGCCGGCGTCCGGGGCCGACGTCGAGGCGTTCGAGACCCGCGTGCTGGAGTCGGCGGGACTGGCGTACGACCTCGTCCCGCCCCGGTACCGGTCGCCGTACTTCCAGCACATCTGGGGCCACGGTTACGCGGCCGCCTACTACTCCTACGTGTGGGCCGAGGTCATGGACGCCGACGCTGTGGCCTGGTTCGACGAGCACGGCGGCGCGACCCGCGCCAACGGGGACCATTTCCGGCGGACGGTCCTCGCGCCGGGCGGCTCGGTCGACGCGATGGACAGCTGGCGCACCTTCCGCGGACGCGATCCCGAGATCGGCCCGCTGCTGGCACGCAAGGGCCTCTCCTGACGCCCTGCCGCGCACCCGACGGGGCGGGCACCCTTGCCGCGCCGAGCATCCCACCTTGGGACCCGCAATGGTATGATCGGCACCGTGACCGTGCAGATAGCGATCCGCCTTCCCGACGAGATGGTGGCCTTCCTCGACAAGTCCGTGGCCGCCGGCAACGCTCCCAGCCGGGCAGCGCTCGTGGCCCGTGCCGTCGAACGCGAGATGCGCCGCCAGGTCGCCGAACAGGACGCCGCCATCCTCCGCGAGCAGGGCACCGACGACGATCTTGACGAACTGGTGGCCTGGTCGGTCGCGCACGTGAGGGTGGAGGACTGACCAGTGCGTGAGATCTGCCTGGTGCGCCTGGACAAGACACGTCCCGCAGTCGTTCTGACGCGCAAGGCCGCCCGGGCCGCCATGACGAAGGTGACGGTCGCGCCGATCACCTCCACCATCAGGGGCCTCTCCAGCGAGGTGCCGGTCGGACGGACCAACGGCCTCGACCACGACGGGGTGATCTCACTCGACAACGGCGTCAC
>CAZZGU010000235.1:0-3826 GCA_964653755.1 uncultured Nigerium sp.
AAGGTCCTGCTCCTGCTGGGCATCGTCGCGTGCGTCGTGGGCCTCAAGGTGGCGACCCCGTGAGCCGGGCGTGGGCGTTGCTCGTGGTCAGCGGCGTCCTGGAGTCGGTGTGGGCTGCGGCGCTGGCGTCCAGTGACGGGTTCACGCGGCCGGGGCCGACCGCCCTGTTCCTGGTGGCGGTCGCCGCGAGCACCGTCGGCCTGGCCAGGGCGATGCGCGAGATCCCGGTCGGCACGGCCTACGCGGCGTGGACCGGGATCGGGACCCTGCTCACCGTGACGTGGTCGGTGGCCTCGGGGGCCGAAACCCTGACGCTCGTCCGCGCGCTCCTCCTGGCGGGGATCGTGGCGTGCGTGGCGGGCCTCAAGTTCGTCGAGGGCGGCGGGACGGGGCGGGAGCCGGTCAGGTCATCCCGGGACCGCTGAGGAAGACCTGGGCGTCACCGCTGACCTCCACCTCGGGGTCGTCGGCCGCGACGAAGACGGAGTCACCCTGTTCCAGGTCGAGGACGCGACCGCCGGCACGGAACCGTGCGGAGCCCCGGGTGAGCAGGGCGATCCGCGGTTCCCCGCGGGCGGGCAGCAGGACCGGCGTGTCCGGCGTGACCTCGAGCCGCCACACGTCGAATTCGCGGGCCTGCGTGGGATAGACCCACACCCCCGGGGCCGACTCCACGGACTGCAGCACCTCGGGAACCCCGGCGGTGAAGTCGACGATGCGGACGAGTTCGTCGATGGCGATGTGCTTGTCGGTGAGGGCGCCACGGACGACGTTGTCGGAGTTCGCCATGACCTCGATGCCCGTGCCGCTCAGGTGGGAGTGCATGAGCCCGGCCTGCACGAAGAGGGCTTCTCCGGGCTCCAGGACGACACGGTTCAGGAGCAGTGCGGCGAGGATGCCGGGGTCGCCGGGGAAGGCCTCGTCGAGCTGCAGCGCCGTCCGCGCGAACTCGCCGACGGCGTCCGGGTCGTCGCGGTGACGGACGGCCGCAGCCAGCACCTCGTCGACCATCCAGCGGCGCTCCCCGGTGAGCGTGAGGATGTCGAGGAACACCTCCTGCAGGGCGGCCTCGCCCTGGCGCTGCGAGAGGGGGCCCAACACCGGCGCAGCGATGTCCGCGACCCCGAGGGCCTCGAACAGTTCGGCGGTGTGGAGCGGGTTCCGGAAACCGGCGAGGGTGTGGAACTCGCTGAGCGCCACCATGATCTCGGGCTTGGGCCAGTCGTCGATGTAGACCCGCACAGGGGAGCGCCGGGGGACGCCGCGGGACTCCTCGACCGCAAATCCTTCCTCGGCCTGCTCGCGCGACGGGTGGGCCTGGAGCGAGAGCGCGTGTCGTGCGGACAGGACCTTCATCAGGTACGGCAGGCGTCCGCCGAATCGCTCGGCCGCGGAGCCCAGGAGCGACGGGTCGTCGGAGAGGGCCTCGTCCAGGGGGCGCCTGCCGAGGCTGGACGGGGCGGAGGGGTGCGCGCCGAGCCAGAGCTCGGCGATGGGCGTGCCGTCGGTGGGGATGCCCAGCAGCTCCGAGATGGCGTCCGTGGTGCCCCACTGGTAGCGCGCGACCTGGCCATGCAGTTTCTGCATCCTCGCCCTTCTCGTTCGAAACCGTCCCTTGACCTGCGGGAACCATCCAATTCAACCGCCGCCGCACCCGAACGCCAAATGACACCCGTGTCGTTCCAGCCGTACGATGGGGCCATGTCCGAGGCCACTTCCCCGAAGGCCACTGCTGTTTCGAAGGCAACTGCCGCGAAAGCAGCCGCGCAACCCGGCTCAGGTGCCGGGCTGAGCGAGCGTGACGCCGCCCTCCTCGACTTCGAGGAGTCCTGGTGGGCGGCCGACGGCACCAAGGAAGCCGAGATCCGGGCCCGGTTCGACCTGTCGGTTCCCCGTTACTACCAGATCCTGAACGCGCTGCTCGACGATCCCGCCGCTCTCGAACACCAACCGTTGCTCGTGAAGCGCCTGCGGAGGCTCCGTCAGCGCCGGCACGAATCCCGGTCCGCGCGCCACCTGAGCGTCAAGGTCGGCTTGTAGGACGCCCCCAACCCCGGTTGTTCGTCCGGCGGGTCGCCCAGGTGGGCGTCGGCTGCCCGGCAGCCAGGTATCCCCCGGAGATGAGACCGGCGTGGCGCTCGAACGGGTTCCGTGCCGCGAGGTCCCCGCTGCGGGCCCAGGACCACGCGGTGGCCAGGGAGTACAACGGCAGGAAGGCGAGCCCCGTGGCGGCATATTGCCAGGCGTGGCGCGACTCGTGCCCGATCACGTCGGGGTGGTGGCGTGCCACGGCCTCGAAGGTGGCGGCCGTGGTGACAACGTTGCCGACCGTGAACGCGCCGGCCACGGGGAAGCGGAACCGGTAGCGTTCGGCCAGCCAGAGGCCCTCCGGGCCACGCCGGATCTTCGCCCTGCCGACGAGCGCGATTCCCAGGCCGAGCGGCGTCGTCAGGTTCACCAGGTTCACGACCGCGCGGACGCGGTGGGTGACCGACAGCACAGGCATGGCGGAAGGGTACGCCGGGCAGGCCGCTCCCGTCGCGAGGTGTTTGCACTCGCTTGGGTCGAGTGCTAAACATGGGGTTGGCACTCTCCGGGTGAGAGTGCCACCTGTCAGACTCGATGAGACCTCCTCACAGGTCGTCCGTCGCGGGCATCGTCTCTGGACTTGAACCCAACCAACGAAAGGTTTGCCGATTCACCATGGCAAAGCTGATTGAATTCAATGTCGAGGCGCGGCGCCACCTCGAGCGGGGGATGAACGTCCTCGCCGACGCCGTCAAGGTGACGCTCGGCCCCAAGGGCCGCAACGTCGTGCTCGAGAAGAAGTGGGGCGCCCCCACCATCACCAACGACGGGGTCTCCATCGCCAAGGAGATCGAGCTCGAGGATCCCTTCGAGAAGATCGGCGCCGAGCTCGTCAAGGAGGTCGCCAAGAAGACCGACGACGTCGCGGGCGACGGCACCACGACCGCCACGGTCATCGCGCAGGCGATGGTCAAGGAGGGCCTCCGCAACGTGACCGCGGGCGCCAACCCCATGAGCCTCAAGCGCGGCATCGAGAAGGCCGTCTCCGCCATCGCCGACGAGCTCGCCGTCATGAGCACCGCCGTCGAGACCAAGGAGCAGATCGCCGCCACCGCGTCCATCTCCGCCGCTGACACCACGGTCGGCGACATCATCGCCGAGGCGATGGACAAGGTCGGCAAGGAAGGCGTGATCACGGTCGAGGAGTCGAACACCTTCGGGCTCGACCTCGAGCTGACCGAGGGCATGCGCTTCGACAAGGGCTACATCTCCCCGTACTTCGTCACGGACGCCGAGCGCATGGAGGCCGTCCTCGACGACCCGTACGTGCTGGTCGTGAACAGCAAGATCTCCTCGCTGAAGGACCTGCTGCCCGTGCTCGAGAAGGTCATGCAGGCGGGCAAGCCGTTGCTGGTCATCGCCGAGGATGTGGACGGCGAGGCCCTGGCCGGCCTGATCGTCAACAAGATCCGCGGCACCTTCAAGTCGGTGGCCGTGAAGGCGCCCGGCTTCGGCGACCGTCGCAAGGCCATGCTGGGCGACATCGCGATCCTGACCGGTGGCCAGGTCATCTCCGAGGAGGTCGGCCTCAAGCTGGACGCGGTGACGCTCGAGCTGCTGGGTCGCGCGCGCTCCGTGCGTGTGACCAAGGATGAGTGCACGATCGTCGACGGCGCAGGTGACTCCGACCAGATCGCGGGTCGCGTCTCCCAGATCCGTCGCGAGATCGAGAACTCCGACTCCGACTACGACCGCGAGAAGCTGCAGGAGCGGCTGGCCAAGCTGGCCGGCGGCGTCG
>CAZZGU010000236.1:0-3772 GCA_964653755.1 uncultured Nigerium sp.
CGTGGGCGCGACTGCATGGCGCGTACAACGTCAGCACCGGGGAGGTCATGGACGCGGGCCTCAGCCTCGCGGTCTCAGAGGCGTTGGAGGGCATCGTGGACGAGGGCTACAACGGCTGGACCAAGAGCACTGACGAGCACATGACCCTGGGGTTCCTAGAGGACCTCGCAGCATCAGGAGCGTACAACCGCGAGCTCGTACTCGCCTACGCCCGACAAACGAAGTCCGAGCAGAACATCGAGAGGCTCAAGAAGATCCTCGACAAGTTCGAAACCTTGCATAGGCCGCTACAAGCCGCGCCTGACTCAGGCTCACCGACCGGCCACGAGTGGTAGGTACCTTCTCATGACCTTCACGGCACTCCACCGGTATCTCGGCGATGCTCCCGGCCTGCTCACCGAGGACATGATCGACCGCGCGATCGAGCAGGGGCTCCGCGAGGCGGACGACCTGGATTGGAAGTCGGAGATGCCACCGCTCAGCGCAATCAGCAACTCCGACTTCCCAAAGGACGTCGCTGCCATGGCAAACAGCGGGGGCGGCACGCTGGTCTTCGGAGTGACCGAAACGCAGAAGGCAGCTACCGGGCGCAAGGACACCGGGGAGTTGACCGAGGGCTACGAGCGAGCGCTGCGTAGCGCCTCGGTGACGGCGATCAGCCCGCCGATCTTTGGGCTCGGCGTCGTCCAGCTTGGTGAGCCGGGCAATCAGTGCGTGATCGTCGTGATCCCACCGAGTGTCGACGGTCCGCACTTGATCTACAGGAAGGAGTACTTTGGCGCTCCCCTGCGTAACGACGCTGACACCGTCTGGATGAAGGAGCGCCAGATCGAGACGATGTACCGTGCGCGCTTCGACGAGCGCCGGCGGTCCACCGAGAGGCTCGACAGGCTCTACGCAGAGAGTGCCGCGATGCGCTTGCCCGACAGCCCCGCCTGGATCGTGGCCGTGGCGCATCCGATTCTGCCGTCGACATTTGCGAACCGACCAGACCAGGCGGTAGCCAGGATGGCTTTCGAGGAAGCAGGCAATCACGCCCTTGTCTATGTCGGACGAGGCAGTATGCACCCGCTCGAGAACGTCGACCGGAACAACCCCCGCCCGGGGCTCCGCCGCTGGACGGCTCGCCCGATGATCGAAGGCGACAGCCAACGCTGGAGAGAGGCCTGGATCAGCATCCACGACGACAGCTCAGTGAGCCTCGCAGCTGCGGTAGGTGGTCACCGGCGTTCGAGAACCGAGCAGAACGGCGACCACGTCGTGGAGGCGCGGGACGTTGAGGTAGCGATCGCGGACTTCATGGCGCTGATCCGTGAGAGCGCGAATCGTCAGGGAGTGGGCGAGTACCAGGTGAAGGTCGGGGTCGAGTGGAACAAAGCCGAGCGACTACAGATCTGGACGAGCGACGGATTCCTTTCGTCCTATTCGGGCAGCACGATCCCCCTTGCGCAGTACACGCCCGTAGAAGTCACGGTACGAGCGGACGCGGAAGCGACGGACTTCCACCAGCAGGTGCACGACCTCGCCCTCGACTGCGTGAACCAGGGTGGGATTGCCTATGTGCAGACGATCTCGCCGCCGGTGATAGACCATGCCCAATAGCGGACGCCGGCCTGGAATGGGCCGACCTCACGCACACAGCCGATTTGCGGATGCCCTGGGTCGTCACTCGGGCCCAGAATGACGCAAAACTCCGCGAGGCCCCAGCGGCTGAGGCAGATCGCTTGAGCTCAACTACCGCCAACGCAAAGGGCTCAGGTGACGGATATCGTCGAAGATCGACCGATGATCCATATGAGTATGTCAACTCGACTTGGCCCCACCATGGCGGCTTGAGTTGGCTCCACCTGCTCGGGTGTGGGCGAGGCGGTAGCTGGTGGTGCCGGTTTCGATGATGGTGGCGTCGTAGGTGAGTCGGTCGACGATCGCGGCGCAGAGGCGGGGGTCGGTGAAGGTTTTGGTCCAGCCGCTGAAGGGTTCGTTGGAGGCGATCGCGATGGCGGTCTTCTCTTCGCGTTCGGTGAGGACCTGGAACAGGAGTTCGGCGCCGCGCCGGTCGAGTTGGAGGTAGCCCAATTCGTCGAGGCAGAGCAGGTCGACCCGGCCGTAGCGGGCGATGACTTTGGTGAGGGCACGGTCGTTCTCGGCTTCGGCGAGCTCGTTCACGAGCCGGGACGCCAGCACGTAGCGGACCCGGTAGCCGTGCTCGGCGGCGGCGGTCCCGATCCCGATGAGCAGGTGGGTTTTGCCGGTTCCGGAGTCGCCGATCAGGCACAGCGGTCGGCCTTTGGCGACCCAGTCGCCGGCGGCCAGGGTGTTGATCACCGCGGGGTTCAGGTTCGGGTTGGCGTCGTAGTCGATCTCGTCGAGGCGTTTGGGTCGGGGGAAGCCGGCGTCGTGGACCCGGCGGGCTCGGCGGCGTTCGTCGCGGTCGTCGCACTCGGCGAGCAGGAGTTCGGCCAGGAAGCCTTGGTAGGTGTGCTGCTCACGGGCTGCGGTCGCTGCTGCTTGGGCGGCTCGTTCGCGGATGGTCGGCAGGCGCAGGGTGCGGCAGGCGGTGTCGATCGCGACCTCGACGGCTTGGGTGGTCATGGTGGTCATGTGGGGGTTCCTCCGGTGAGCAGGGTGTCGTAGGCGTCGACGCTGGGCAGGGGCCTGGTGTCGGTCGGGTAGGTGACCTGACCGTCGGCGCCGACCAGGCCGAGTTGGGGCCGGGTTTCGCCGGCGCGGCGGACCTCGACGGCGACCGCTTCCGGGGACAGCGCCCCCACCTGGAGTGCGGCCTCGAGGCCGGCCAGGACCTGGCTGTGGGGATAGCTGCGGTGCAGCAGCAGCGCCTCGACCAAGGCCTGGGTGCCGGCCTTGTCGCCGTAGCGGGCCTTGGTCGCGCTCCAGTACCGCTCGTGGACCGCGGTGAACGCTCCGCTCTTGCGGGCCTGGACCAGGGCGGTCGCCCCGGGCAGTGCCCCGGGCTTATAGGCCAGCACCTCCAAGTAGTGATCCAGCACCAAGGTCACCGAGCCGCGGATCGTGGCCCGTTCATGCTCGGCGACCAGCCTGGGCCCGTCGTAGATGAGCACCACGGTGGCGCGGAGCAGCACCCGCAGCTGGCGGCCGACGTAGCGGACCGGCACCGAGTACTGGCATTGCCGCACCGTCACGCGGGCGTGCCGGTCGACCCGAGGCCGCAGGCTGATCCCGGTCTCGAACGGCTCAACCGGCAAAGGCCGCAGCAGCGGCTGCTCGACAGCGAAGTCGTCACCCACGGTCTTGGTTCGTTGCCCGACCCGCCGGTGATCATCCTTGGCGTCGCACTTGGCGAGGTAGGCGTTCAGCTCGGCCAACGTCTCGACCTTGGGCATCGGGACGGTGTGGGTGCGGCGGAAGCGGCCACCCTCACCCTCGACGCCGCCCTTCTCGTGGGCTCCTTCGACACCGGGCCGGCAGTAGAACACGTCGAAGCCGTAGTGGGAACGGAACAGCACCCACCGGTCCGACTCGACCCGGGTCCGGCCCGTCAACACCCGCGACACCGCCGCCTTCAGGTTGTCGTAGCGGATGTGAACGATCGGGATCCCACCGAGCTGCTCGAACGCGTACCGGTGGCCGTCCAGGAACGCCTCCTGCGAACACGTCGCATACGCGCGGTGGATCGCCTTGCCCGAGTAGGACAGCCGTAGCGTGAACAAGAACACCTTGGTCTTCACCCCAGCCCACACGATCCACAGATCGGCGAAGTCGACCTCGGCCTCCGCCCCGGCCGGATGGGTTT
>CAZZGU010000237.1:0-3760 GCA_964653755.1 uncultured Nigerium sp.
GAGGGTGACGACGAGAGTGCAGTCCTCGAGGCGCCACTCCCCGGACACCCCGGACACCCCGGACGCCCCGCCCACCCCGGGCTCCCCGGACTCCCCGGACTCCCGGCGCAGCACCCCGGACGCCCGGCGCAGGGCCAGGATCTCGGCGTGAGCGGTGGGATCCCCGGTCTGTTCGCGCTCGTTACCCGCTCGCGCGATGACGCGGCCCGCGGCGTCCAGAACGACAGCCCCGATCGGGACGTCGCCGGCCTCACCCGCACGTCGCGCCTCGGCCAGGGCGGCGTCCATCGCCGGCAGCCAGCGAGTGCCGCCGGGTACCACGGTCAGAGGTCGAACTCGGCGACAGCGTTGCTGTAGGCGTCCGCGAAACCGAGCTTCTCGATGATGCTCTCGAGAACATCGAGCGGCTCGTTGTCGTAGTCGGAGCACATCGTCTCGAGCTCCAGCTCGGGCACTCCGACGTCGGCGAGCATGTCCAGGTCGCCCGCGGGGGCGGAGTCGTCGTCCTCGTCCGGCAGGTCGAGGCCCAGAAAGTCCAGCGCGTCACGCGCGATCGGCCAGTCGTTCGCGGCGGCGTCGTCGGACACCAGCACCTGCACGTGACGTCCGCGGACCCGCACGATCACGAAGAAGTCGTTGTCGATCGACACCACACCGAGCGCCCCGGCGTCACCCGGAACCCGTCGCAACTGGGAGATGAACTCGTCGAGGTCGTTGGCGAGGTCCTTGGTGAGAGCGGCGCCGGACGCGCGGGCGTCCTCGCGGTACAGCGCCACGACGAGGTCGATCTCGTCCTCGGTGGCGTCCTCGGGGTAGTCGTCGTCATCCTCGTCGAACTCGTCGTCGGAGGTCTCGTCGAGGGTTTCGGCGTCGTCGAGTTCGAGGGCGCTGAAATCGTCCCCCGCCAGCTCGTCCAGACCCGGACGGTCGTCACCGCTGTCGGCGAGTTCAGCGGCGAAGTCTTCGTCCTGGACGCTCATGGGCCCCTCCTTCATGGTGCGACCCATCGTGTCAGACAACCGGGCGGAACACACCCCGAGCCCTCTTTGTGGGAAAGTGGGGCCCGTGGAACTCCGCGATGTCGAACACCCGCTCGTCGCTCACAAGGTGAGCGTTCTTCGTGACAAGCACACCGACTCCCCCACCTTCCGCAAGCTCGTCGACGAGCTCGTGATGCTGCTCGCCTACGAGGCCACGCGCGAGGTGCGCGTCGAGGAGATCACCGTGGTCACGCCCCTCACGGCGACCACCGGGGTGAAGCTGTCACGCCCGCGTCCGTTGGTGGTACCGATCCTTCGGGCGGGCCTGGGCATGCTCGAAGGCATGATGCGGCTGATGCCGACGGCCGAGGTGGGGTTCGTGGGCATGGTCCGCGACGAGGAGACGCTGCAGCCGTTCACGTACGCCGAACGCCTCCCCCAGGACCTCTCGGGGCGCCAGTGCTACGTGCTCGACCCGATGCTCGCCACCGGCGGGTCGCTCGGGGGGACCGTCCAATTCCTCGTCGACCGTGGCGCCGACCACATCACGTGCATCTGCCTCATGGCCGCCCCCGAGGGGATCGCGCGGATGCGCGAACTCACCGCCGACCTCGGGGTGCCGTGCACGCTCGTGGTGGCCGCGGTCGACGAACGCCTCGACGAGCACGGCTACATCGTTCCCGGCCTCGGGGACGCCGGCGACCGGCTCTACGGGCTGGCCGAGTAGCCTCCCCCGGACGCAGCGGTCGCAGCGGTCGCAGCGGACGCAGCGGACGCCGCGGGCAGCCGCCACACCACCGCGGCCACGAGGGCGATCGCGACCGCCATGCCGAAGCCGACCGGGGGGTCCACCAGGACGCTCCCGCCAGCCACCAGCAGAGTGAACACCCCGGCCACCCCGTTGAACGCGCCGTGGATGATCGCGGGGGCCACGATGCTGGCCGTGCGCTCGCGCGCCCACCAGAGCAGGAAGCTGAACGGGGTGACCCACGCGATCATCATCGGGATGCCCCAGCCCCATTCGTCGCCGTAGTTGTGGCCGAGCAGGATGACGGGCGCGTGCCAGAGCCCCCACAGGACGCCGGTCAGCAGGTTGGCGCGGACCGCTCCGAGCGGGCGTAGCTCGTCGGCGAGAACGCCGCGCCACCCGTACTCCTCCCCGAACGCGAACAGCCCGTTGATCGTGAATCCGGCGAACAGGCCGCCGGCCATGGCCCCTGCGAGCATGACTCCGACCGGCGGGAGCGCCGCAGCGTCCACCCCGGGGACCCCCTGAAGGCTTTCGCGCAGTTGGGCGTCGGTCGTCACGAGGGTCCCGGCGCCGGGGACGCCGAGCGCGCCGGCCAGCCAGGCGACGCCGAGCGCCGCCGCGACGATCGCCAGCGGGATCGCCGCCGACACCACCGCGACCCGGACCGGGTTGGCGCGCAGACCCCGACGCCGCTCGAACGTCGGGCCGCGGTTGTCGAGACCCGGGCCGCCGGTGAAACGCGCCCACTCGTCGCGGAGGAGCGGACGCCGCCCCGCCACCCGCTCGACCACGAGGCCTGCCACGAGGGGCAGCGGCATGTAGAGAACGGCGATGAGGAACTGACCCGCCAGCGCCAGGGCCGTTCCGCTCAGCACCCGCACCAGGGCACCCACGAGAATCGCCCCGCCCAGCGCGATGCCGTAGAACAACGCCACCCGCCGCCAGGCGACGGCCGGGCTGGGGGTCAGGTGAGCGTCGGTTGCGCTGACGGTTTCAGACGGGTCGTGCGGGCGGGTCATGAGCACTCGCCCCCGAGATCGGCGCGGATCTCGGCCGCGCGTCCGGCTCGGGCCAGCCCGAGCAGCACCGCCCCCGGCGCCACGAACGCGGCGGTGAGCAGCGCCGGCGCGGCCCAGGGTCGGCGGCGGTCGTCGTGGGCGCCCGCGATTGACAACGTGGTCGCGGCCGCCGCGATGGACGCCATGGTCGCCGCGAACGCTGTCGTCCCGGCGCGCAGGCCGCGCGCGCGGCGTCCGACGACGGTGCCGAAGGCCCACAGGGTCGGCGCCGCTGCGAGCGCGACATTCCCGGCGAGGACGACCCCCGAGGCGGAGCGTCGGTCGGGGGTGCCAGTGATGTCCCAGTGGCTGGGGAGGGTGGCGGGGAGCCGGCGGCCCACGGCCACGGACGCCGCCGCGAGTGCGGCGGTGGTGACGACGGGGACGGCGAGCGCGGCCACGAAGGCGGCGTCGGGCGTGGACTCGAAGGGGACGTCCTCGGCGTCGGGCTCGATCAGGCCGGCGCGGACGGCGAGGGCGCCGAAGTTGAGGTCCCAGCCGAGGCCGATCACGCGGGGGGTGAGGAGCCGCGGGTCGGTCGGGTTCCACCACGAGGCCCGGAAGCGCTCGGCCGTCGGGCCTCCGAACCAGGCGCGGCTGCGCTGGCCGGCGGGCGCGTCGGCGTCCGTGGCGGTGTCGTCGGCGACCGGGCCAGCCTGCTCGGCGAGAGCGGCCACGTCGGCGGGGGTGGCGTCGGCGTCCAGATGGTCGCGCAGGTAGGACCGCAGGTCGCAGACCACCGCGTCGCGGTACTCGGCCTCGATGGTCGGGGCGACGTCGGCGAGGTAGGCGAGGGCGGCTGCGCGGGCGTCCGGGGCCAGTTGTGCGAAGGACTTGATCATGCGTGCTCCCGGTCGAGAATCGTTCCCAGCGTGGCGGCGACGGTGCGCCAGGCGTCGGTCATGGACGCCAGCGCGCTGCGGCCGGCGGGGGTGAGGTGGTAGTACTTGCGGGGCGGTCCCACGGGCGAC
>CAZZGU010000238.1:0-1791 GCA_964653755.1 uncultured Nigerium sp.
AAACATCTTCCTGATACCTCCAGCACCCCCGAATTACGCGGAACGCGGGTCGGGGAGTTCTTCGAGGAACGCGGCGCGTGCCCCACGGAGTGGCATTAGCTCGGTGGGGTGGTCGCCTGGGGTGCCCGCTATCGCCTTCTTGGGGACCAGAATGGCGTGCTGCCCCAGCGCCTTCATGGAGCCCTCCAGAACGGTGGACTTGCCGTTCTCGCCTCCGCCTCGCAGGAACGGGATCACGTCGTCCTCGGGCGGGTGCCCGGTCGCCGCCTGCCCGAACCGGACTTGCAGCCACGGCCTCACGGCGGCGGGGATGCACGTGAGGGCCTTGTCCCACGCGGGGTGGGTCGCGCCCGGGTGGTAGTCCACGCTGGTGATCTTCGTCAGCTTCAGCGCCGGATCGTGCGGTCGCAGTTCGCCGGTACGGAGGTCCACAACGCCGTTGCCGACGTTGAGCAGGTCGGGGTGCTGGTCGAAGTCGGTCAGGTGACAGAACACGAACCCGCGTGCGACCTTGGTCACGGCGTCGATCTTGCCGACGTTGAACAGGCTCGCGAGGTGCCGCATCTTCTCCCCGTGCGCCCTGATCGCCGCGTCGGCCAAGGACTTGGCCTTGGCCTGGTCGGTCTCCGCCCCGGCCGCTGCCACCTCGCGGTTGCGGTCGGTGTCGGCCTTCGCGGACTCCAGCGCGTGGATCGCCAGCAGGGCGTCGCGGACCTGACGCCGGACCTCGGTTTCGGCCGCGTCCGCCCAGCGGCGGCCGTCCCACAGCAGCCACTTGAACCGGCCGTGCGCGAGGAACTTCCCCCGGAGGTAGTAGCGGGCGACCCGCTCCCCGAGGTGCGCGTCACCCATGCTCCCGTGCTGGTAGTGCTCGGTCGGCCCGTCGGCGTCGTCGAGGATCTCGCCCGTGTCTGGGTCGACGTGCACCTGGTCGGCGTCCGGGTCGATCAGCCCTTCGAGCGGGTCGTCGCCCTGGTGGCGGTGGTCGCCGAGTTCGGCTCGGGCTTGGTCCTCGGTCATCGCCTCCACCCGGGCCACACCCCACTGGAGGGCCCCCTGCGCCTCGTAGGGCGCTTGCTGGCGTGCGGGGCCCACGGTGGCGAGGATGCGCTCGAACGCGGCCGTGAGGGCCTTCTGTGCCTTCGGGACGTCGGTGGCGGCGATGCACCCCAGCCGACGGGCGCAGGCGAGCCGGACGGCCTGCCCCAGCATCCATTGATGGCGGCCGCCGGCGGGACGGTCGGTCGCCCACCCGTCGATCATGCTCCGCGTGTAGCCGCACGTCGTCGAGCTGGTCGCCCACTCGGCCATCGGGATGGTGGGCCCGCTGCTGTCCCGGACGGGTTCGTCGCGGACGCCTGCGAGGTCGAGGGCCTCCTCCACCTGGTCGAGGGTGAGGACGTCCAGCTCGATGTCTGGGTTTTCGTCCTCGGCGAACAGGACGGTGACGGCTCCCCCGTCGGCCTTCAGGTTCGTGGTGCCGGGCACGCGGAGGACGCGGGTGGAGTCGAACACGTTGTCCGCTCCGCCCCCGGCCGCCGCGGCGACCGCACGCACCAGCACCCCCCAGCGGCGCAGCAACCGCACAGCACGACCATGTTCGTGGGAGGCGTACGGAGCGAGCCGCCAGTACGGATGGAGGCCACCCGTACCTGATCCAACGACCGCGACGGGCTGGGCCCGGAGGAGCCCTGAGAGGGCCTCCACGACCCGTTGGCAACCATCGGTGGAGCCGAGCCCAGCCGGTGCCGGTTTGGCGTCCATGTCGCCCCACAGGGCTGGAATGCGGGC
>CAZZGU010000238.1:1801-3759 GCA_964653755.1 uncultured Nigerium sp.
CGATGTCGTCGACGTTGCCGCGGCCGTTGTCCCCGAGGTCGGCCGACGGGAGGAGCGGGCAGACGCCGAACCACACGTCGGCGCGGCCGACCCACTTTCGCGCCCGGCGGGGTGCGTCCTCGGCGGTGCCGTCGGTGACGGTGAAGGTCCCGCCCGGCGCCTTGTGGCACACGGTCATGCGGGCGTCGGGATCCACCCCGATGGCCTGCAGCAGGCGGCCGAACTCGGCGATCATGCGGGGTACCCCCCGCCGGTGACGTCGTAGGACTTCGAGGCGGTCAGGGCCTTGCACTGGTCGGCGAACGTCCAGGTCGAATCCACCAACGCCGTCGAGGGCACTGTGTCGTCGAGGACCGGCTCGGGCACCACCACCGGCGGCGTCCGCACCCCACCCGCCACCGCGAACTGCATCGCCCGGTTCAGGTCGTCGATCTCGGCCTGCATCGTGGCCAGCTTCTGTGCGGCCGTCTCGCGGATGTCGTCGAGGATGTCGGCGTCGAGCTGGTCGGCGAGCATGGTTCCAGCGGACAGCAGCCACTCACGCCAGGCGGCACGCACCCTGCCGTCGAGGGTGTCGTCGAAGTAGGGACGCACCGCGTCCTCGGCCAGCTCGGTGAGCAGCTCCGGGCGCAGCGCGGCCAGCGCGTCGATCTCGGTTTGCGCCACCCCCATGGCCGCGGTCCACCGGTCGGCCCGCTTCTCCGTCGCCTTCAGGGGCGTGGATGGCAAACCGTACTCGCGGACGTGATCGGGCGTGAGCGCCACCCGCACCACCCGGAACGCGAGGTCGGGGAACGCCAACGCCTTGAACGCCTGCAACTTGCGGGCGATGCTGATCGGCATCTGCCAGCCCGCGGGATCGCAGTCGGAGAACGTGAACAGGACCAGCGGGCGGCCGTCCTCGGCGGCCGCCTTCGCCATCACGAACGCCTGCGTCTCGGACAGCTCACCCGACGGCAGGAACAGGTCCGCCGAGTACTTCTCCGCCAGCGCGCCGAGGACGGGCTCCAGCGACGACTTCTCCCCGTACATGGCCAGCTTGAACGGCTGGCGACCACGAAACTCGTCGACCCCCACGAACGGTTCGATGTCGTCGAGGTCGGGGAGGGTGACGTCGAGCGCGAACGACAACCAGGGCACCGGGTTGGGCTCGGTGAACGTCCGCATGATCGGCGCCGAGTTGCGCTGATCGTCGAGCTGGTCGAACCCGATGTAGCCGAGCCAGCGGGCCGCCTTCGCGGCTCCCGCCAGCCACGACCATGCCGAATCGTCGTTGATGTACGGCTTGCCGTCCGGCTTCGTCGAGCCGATCAGTGCGTAGTGGAGACCACGGAGGTGACGGACGCGACCGCCCAACTCGGCGAACCGCGCCCCCAGCCAGGCGCCATCCCGGTGACGGCCGGGGGTGTCCTGCCGGAACGGATCGTTGGCCGGTGCCAGCACCGTGAGGTCGGTGAGGCTCGTCGTACCGTCGGCCATCGCGATGGTCAGGGTGTCGAGCAGGGGCGCGTTCATCGTGCCCACCGCTTCAGGTGCTCGGCGCCAACCCACACGTGGCAGGAGCCACCGGAGCGCGTCCGGCGTCCCGACTGGGTGTAGCCCACGCAGACGACCAGCCCGCACCGGCTCGCGGCCATGAACAGGGCGCCCCACCAGGACGGATGGCCCGCCGCGGGAACGCCTGCGATGGTCAGGTCGTTGGCGGTGAAGGTGCGGCCCGACGCGGCGAGCTTCAGGAGAGCCACCTCGGCGGCGTCGCGCCAGTCGAGCTTCGCCGTTGTGAGGGTGTCCTCCTCGGTGGCAGGCGGTACACTGGGTGCGACGCGGCGAACGTCTTCGAGGCCCTCCAGCTTAGGCTGGGGGGTCTTGTCGTCGGTGGCCATGGTTCACGCCACCCCGCTTTCGAGCAGGGACTCCAGGCGGGCGATCCGCGACTCCAGCGCGGCCAGCGTGACAGG
>CAZZGU010000239.1:0-3751 GCA_964653755.1 uncultured Nigerium sp.
GCCAGGTTGTCGAGAACGTTGTCGATGAGGTATTCGGGCAGTTCGGGGATGGTGGGCCCGTCCGCCGGTGGTCGCAGGGCCACGACACTGGCCGGGGACGCGATGAGTGCCAGCCGCACCGCCACCGGCCAGCCGCCGGTGGTGGCCCGGAGTCGGGAGGCCCGGTCCGCGCTGATCGGGTGTCCGACGGCGCGTCCCACCAGGTCGACCTCGTCAGCGGTGAACGACAGGTCGTCGGCGGTCAGGCGGCCGAGGTCGCCCCTCGCCAGGAGGTGGGCCAGGCCGAGCGGCGGCGTCGCGCGTCCGGAGAGGACGATGCGCAGGCCTGGTGGCGGCTGTTCGAGGATGGGGAGGAGCGCCTCGCGGGCTGCCTCACCGGCGAGATGGACGTCGTCGATGACGAGCACCCGATCGGCTCTGTTGGCTCCGTCGGCTCCGTCGGCTCCGTCGGCTTCGGGACGCCCCGGGTCGCGGACGGGCAGGACGGCGTCCAGGCCGCGCGCGAGGTGCCCGGGGTACCGGTCGGGCTCGATGAGGTTGAGCCACACCACCTCACGGTCGGTGTGCGCCGCCCACGTACTGAGCAGGGTGGTCTTGCCGTAACCGGCCGGTGCGACGACCAGGGTGACGCGATGCTGACCGACCAGGCTCTCCAGCCGCTGCCACAGCGACGGGCGCTCGATGACCTGGGAGCCGGGCGAGGGCCTGGCCAGGCGGACGGCAGCGACGCCGGGAGCTACCGCGGGGCGCAACGGCTGCATGCCGTGACTGTAGCGCCCGCTCCGCGGCGAGCGGGTCGCGCGCCGGCAGGAAATTCACCCCGCCGGGGTGACGCGGTGCCACCAAGGGCGGAGGCAAGCTGAGGCCGTCAGACGCCGGCCGCGGACGCCGGCACCATGTCGACAACGCGCACCCTGCCGGGCACGGCAGGACGGGAATGGAGCAGGAACGTGAACTTCTGGGATTTCTTCTGGCTGATGCTGTGGGGCTTCATCTTCATCAGCTACCTCATGGTGCTGTTCCAGGTGATCGCTGATGTCTTCCGCGACCCCGGGCTCAGGGGCTTCGGCCGTGTCGTGTGGCTGGTGGCGCTCTTCCTCGCACCGCCGCTGACCGCCCTGGTCTACGTGCTGACCCGAGGCCGCGGAATGGCGCAACGACAGCAGGCCAGCGCCGCCGATGCCCGCAGCGCGACCGAGGACTACATCCGTTCGGTGGCCGGCGACGCCGACCCCAGCGCGCAGATCACCCGCGCCAAGTCCCTGCTCGACAGCGGCGCCATCACCGCCGCCGAGTACGACCAACTCAAGAAGAACGCTCTCGGCTGAGAGGACAGGACACCATGACCGAGCACCACAACACGAAGCCGGCGACCCCGGCGATCAGCGCCCAGCACCGACAGGTGCTCGAGACCCTGCCCTTCGCCGATCGGCAGGACTTCGAGGACGCCCACCGCGGCTTCATCGCCTCGCTCGAGCCCGGAGTTGTCCGTGCTGCCGACGGCCGAGTCGTGTGGGACAACGATTCCTACGACTTCCTCGCCGGCGACGCCCCCGACACCGTCAACCCGAGCCTGTGGCGCCAGTCGCAACTCAACTCGATCCAGGGCCTGTTCGAGGTTGTCCCCCGGGTGTACCAGGTGCGGGGCCTGGACCTCTCGAACATCACCTTCATCGAGGGAGACGCCGGGGTGATCGTCATCGACCCGCTGATCTCCGCGGAGACCGCGGCCGCCGCCCTCGGCCTCTACCGGGAGCACCGCGGTGACCGTCGGGTCACTGCCGTGATCTACACCCACAGCCACGTCGACCATTTCGCCGGCGTCCGGGGTGTCGTCGACCAGGCCGACGTCGACTCGGGCGCCGTCCCGGTGATCGCGCCCGTCGGCTTCACGAGCCATGCCGTCGCCGAGAACGTCTACGCGGGCACGGCCATGGCCCGTCGGGCCGGCTACATGTACGGCGCGGCCCTCGAGCGCGGGCCTCGGGGACCGGTCGGCGCCGGGTTGGGCCAGACCACGTCCACCGGGACGGTCACCTTGATCCCGCCCACGGTCGAGATCACCACGACGGGCCAGGAGCTCACTGTGGACGGGCTCCGGATCGCGTTCCAGATGGCGCCGGGGTCCGAGGCCCCCGCCGAGATGCACTTCCTGTTCCCCGACCTGCGCGCGCTGTGCATGGCGGAGAACGCCACCCACGTGCTGCACAACATCCTCACGATCCGCGGCGCCCTCGTCCGCGACCCGCACGCCTGGGCGCGCTACCTGGCGGACGCGATCAGACTGTTCGGCGACGAGACCGACGTCGTCTTCGCGTCCCACCACTGGCCCACCTGGGGGCACGAGCGTTCGATCCGGTTCATCTCCGAACAACGCGACCTGTACGCCTACCTGCACGACCAGACGGTGCGCATGCTCAACCAGGGGCTCACCGGCCCGGAGATCGCCGAGGTCTTCCAGCTGCCGCCGGCCCTGGAGAACGCGTGGCACGCCCGCGGCTACTACGGGTCGGTGAGTCACAACGTGAAGGCCATCTACCAGCGGTACCTCGGCTGGTACGACGGCAACCCGGCGAACCTGTGGCGGCATCCGCCGACGGCCGCCGGTCGGCGCTACGTCGCCTTCATGGGCGGCGCCGACGCCGTGGTGGCGAAAGCGCGTGACTCCTTCGCGGAGGGAGACTTCCGCTGGGCGGCCGAGGTGCTCAGCCACGTGGTCTTCGCCGAGCCGGACCACGCCGAGGCTCATGACCTGCTCGCAGACACCTTCGAGCAGCTCGGCTACGGCTCAGAGAACGGCACCTGGCGGTGCGCCTACCTGTCCGCCACCCACGAACTCCGCCACGGCTCGTTCGGCACCCCCGCGGTCGCGGCCGCTCCCGACCTGTACGCCCAGCTCACGCCGGAGCAGTGGTTCGACGCGATCGCGATCAGGGTCGACGGACCCCGCGCGTGGGATGAACACCTCAGCGTCGACGTCGACCTCGCCGACCTCGGGCAACTCCACCGACTGACGCTGAGCAACGGCGTCCTGTCGCACACCACGGGCACGGGCTGGGGACCGGCGGACGTCGTCCTGCGTCTGCCCAGCCGGGCGCTGGCGGGCCTGCTCAGCGGACAGGTGCCACTGGACGGGCTGGCTGCCGCCGGCATCACCTCCGAAGGTGACCTGGGCGCCCTGGGGCGGATGATGGCGGTCCTTGATCGGACCGACCCGAACTTCGCCATCGTCACGCCCTGACGACGGACGCCGGGTCGCCATGCGCGCTCGCCTGCTCGCCCGGATGCCGGACGGCGTCCCGAAGCCGACATCCTCCGACCTGCGGGCCGGGCTGGTGCACGGGCTGGTCAGCGTGCCCGACGGCCTTGCCTCGGGCCTGCTGGCCGGCCTGAACCCGGTCGCCGGACTGTACGGCTACCTCTTCGGGACCCTCGCCGGGGCGGTGGCCACCAGTTCGGCCCTGATGTCCGTGCAGGGCACCGGGGCGATGGCGGTCATCATCGCCGACACCCCGGGCCTGCGCGGCGACGACGCTCCCCAGGCGCTGGCGGCCCTCACCGTCCTCACGGGACTGTTCATGCTCGCGGCCGGCCTCGCCCGACTCGGGTTCCTCGTCCGCTACGTTCCCAACGCCGTCCTGACCGGGTTCGTGAACGCCGTCGCCGTCAACATCGTGCTCGGTCAACTGGCCGGCGTGACAGGGTTCTCGGGCCGGGGCGCGAACCGGATCGTCAGATCGGTGGACACCCT
>CAZZGU010000240.1:0-3711 GCA_964653755.1 uncultured Nigerium sp.
TCTCCAAGGAATCCTATCCTTGGGGTCCTGGTCCGGAAACAATCACTCACTCCAGTTCCGCGTCGAGCAAATCAACCCGGGCGAGTTCCTGTGGACCTCCCGGCACGGCTTCCGCTACCTCGTCACCCCCGACGGCACCATCGCTCTCGGACGCCACACCGACCACACCCCCCACCTCGCCCGCACCGGCTGAACCCGGCTCATGGCGGCTCAGGACATCAGGCGTCGATCAAGCCGTGGCGCACGAAGGCCTCGTGGACGCCGCCCTCCTCGGGCGAGGAGGTCACCTCGTCCGCCGCCTCCCGCACGTGTTGCCGGGCGTTGCCCATCGCGATGCCGACGCCGGCGTGCTGCAGCATCTCCAGGTCGTTGTCGCTGTCGCCGATCGCGAGGGTGTGTCGGCGCTCGATCCCCAGATGTTCGGTGACTCGGTCGATGCCGGAAGCCTTGTGCACGCCCGCCAACTGGATTTCGCCGATCGTCGCACCGGACAGCGGCACCGACGACGCGATGACGTCGAAATCCGTGGCGAAAGTGTCGCGGATCTGCGCGAACGTCACGCCGGGGCTGTGCACGAACACCACCTTGCTCACCGGCGCGGTCGGCGGCTGCTCGGCCACCTCGATGTGACCGATGTAGGCGAAGAGGCCGCGCTCCAGTTCGGCCAGGGTGGCGGCGTCCGGTTCGGCCCCGCGCAACAGCCCCCGCAGTCGCGCCTGGATCCCCGGGGTGCCGAAGAGCCCGACCGCGCCCTCGAAGAAGTAATCGAGCCCGTGGCGTCCGAAGAAGTCGGTGATCTGTTGCACCTGGCCGACGTCCAGGCGCCGGTGCAGCAGTTCCACTCCACCCACCTCGACGTAGGCCCCGGATCCGCCGACGAGCCCGTCGAAGCCGATGTCGGTGACGGCGGGCCACAACTCGGGGCGCGATCGCCCGGTGCACAGGAACACCAGGTGCCCGTTTGCGCGTGCGGCTCGGACGGCGTGCCGCGCGCTGGCGGGGATGCGTCCGGAGTGGTCGACGAGTGTCCCGTCAATGTCAAGGAAAACAGCTCGGCGGATCACCTCTCGGACGCCTGAAGATCGAAGCGGCCGGTCACAGGATCGATGGTATCTCTTCCCCGCTGCATGCCGTTCCGCGGCGTGGTGACCGCAGTTCGTGCCCGACCCGGCATGGAAGGAGGACGCCGGACTCTGTCTCTTGCCCCGGGGACTGTCCGGGTGTGGGATTGGAATGCTGTTCGCCGTGTGCGGGCGCCGAACACCACATCGTTGCGACTGTGTGGCTGGGAGGAAGGGCGGAAATGAAGGGCAAGGCCGATATCGACGGGCTGTACAACCTGCCCTACCTGCTGGATCAGGGGATCCTCACCGGCTCTCTGGAGTCGCACTACGTCGGCTATCTGTCGGAGGCGCTGCGCTCGATCCGTTGCTGGACCGGCCCGAACTATGGCGTGATCCGCTCGGCTGCCTGGAACTACTTCGTCGAGCAGGGTGCGCTGACCCATGATCCGGCGACGTGCCGGTTCAGCCTGAACGTGGAGAAGATGACGCAGGCGACGGAGAAGCTGATGGCCACGCTGCTCATCATCGAGGCTGAGGGCGACACGAGGCGACGCAGGCCTTCCCGGACAAGACACCTACGTGGCACCCGATCTGCAGGCGCTGCTCGACCAGTCCAACGTCACCGTGCCGGTGGAGTTTGTGCCGAAGTACACCCGATGAGGCGGTGCACGGCCCTCAGGAACAACTGACGCGTTTCGATCGGAGGAAGTCACGAGGACGTCACCGAGGCTTGCGCTTCTCGGATTGGTGCTCCTGCTGATCTCGGGTGGTGCTCCGGGGCCCCAACAACCTGCGCCCACCGCCACGAGCGAGACAACGGCCGCCGACCCCGGACTTGCTGCTCCGGTCACCGGCGGCACTCCCCTGAAGGACTCCCTGCCATCCATGACGCCGCAAGACGTCTGGCGGAACTTCTACGACATCACCCAAGTGCCGCGGCCCACCGGTCACGACGATCGGATCCGCGGATTCCTGGTCGACTTCGGGAAGAGCCTGAACCTGGAGACCAAGGTCGACGAGGCTGGCAACGTGCTCATTCGCAAACCCGCCTCGAAGGGGATGGAAGACCGCCCGGGGGTCGTGCTGCAAGCTCATATGGACATGGTCGGCGCGTCAAGGCCCGGCACGACTTTCGATTTCTCGACGCAGCCCATACAACCTTTCGTGGCGGGCGACTGGGTGCATGCCGACGACACGACGTTGGGTGCAGACAACGGCATCGGCATCGCGATCATCATGGCGTTGCTGCAGCGCACGGACCTGGCAGCCCCGGCCATCGAGGCGCTCTTCACGGTGGACGAAGAGACCACCCAGGAGGGCGCCAAGGGCCTTGAGGCCGATGAGTTGAATGGCAAGTACTACCTCAACATCGACTCGGAGGTTGAGGGCGAGTTCTACATCGGCAGCTCGGGCGGCCTGACAATGCAAAGCGTTCTTCCCTACGCGACGGAGGCCGCGCCCGCGAACACGGAGGCATCCTTCTTCACACTGACAGTCGCCGGCCTGACCGGCGGGCATTCGGGCATCGACATCGACAAGGGCCGCGCCAGCGCGACGAAGCTGATCGCGCGCCTCCTCAGGCCCGCGGGTGAATCACACGGAGTGCGCCTGGTCAGCCTGGCCGGCGGCTCGCACCACAACGCGATCCCCAGTGAGGCCACGGCCCTGGTCATCGTGCCGAGCACCAGCTATCGGGCGTTCGACGACTATCTGAAGGAGGCCGAGAGAACTCTCCGGCGTGAATTGGCAGCCGTCGAGCCCAATCTCGCGGTCACATTGGCCGCGTCGCCCCTGTCTGGCCCGCCCCCGGCGGTGATGGCGGAGTCCAGCCAGAACAGGGTCCTCGATGCGCTCTATGCCAATCCGCAAGGGGTCATCCGTATGAGTGACGCCGTGCCGGGCCTGGTCGAAACATCGAACAATCTCGGGATGGTTTCGACAGCGAACGGCGTGGTGACCGCAACCAATCTCGCGCGAAGCTCCGTGGATTCGGAATTGACCGGCGCTGGAATCACCATCGAGAGCGTCTGGAATCTCGCCGGGGCAACGAACACCGTCACGGATCGTTACCCAGGCTGGGCGCCCAACCCGGGCTCGCCGCTCTTGAACCTGTTCATGCAGACCTACGAAGACCTCTATCCGGACAAGAAGCCCCGCTACGCTGCCGTCCATGCCGGGCTGGAGTGTGGGACCGTGGCCGCAAAGTATCCGGAACTGGACTTCATTTCCGTGGGCCCGACGCTGGTCGACGTGCACACCCCCGATGAACGACTCCGGGTCAGCACGGTGACCAGGCAGGTCGACCTGATGGTGGCTGTGCTGGGCCGGATACCCGCGGAGTGAACAGGGGCGAAGAATCGTCGACGCTTCCCGAGGGATGCCGGCAGGGATGATCGCGGACGGGAAGTAGTAGTGCGCCGATGACCGCTACGGCTAGCTTTCGAACCATGAAGATCGCGATGGCCAACGACCACGCCGGAACGTCCCTGAAGAACGAGGTGGTCGCCTGGCTGTCCTCGCAAGGCCACGAGGTTGTTGACTTCGGTGCCCACGACGAGCAGCCGTGCGACCTGCCCGACCATGTCTATCCGGCGGCCCTCGCGCTCGCCCGCGGTGAGGTGGAACGGGCGATCTTCGTGGACGGGGT
>CAZZGU010000241.1:0-3700 GCA_964653755.1 uncultured Nigerium sp.
GACGAGCCCACCGGCAACCTTGACCCGGCGACGAGCGTCGGGATCATGAAGCTGCTCGACAGGATCAATCGCACCGGGACCACGGTGGTCATGGCGACCCACGACTCCACGATCGTCGATCAGATGCGCAAGCGCGTGATCGAACTCGCGGACGGGCGCCTCGTCCGCGACCAGAGCAAGGGCGTGTACGGGTACCAGTGAGGACGGGCGAAGAGACCAGGGAGGACGGCTGATGCGCCACACGATTTCGGAGGCCCTGTCGGGGCTGCGCCGCAACGTCTCGATGACCGTGGCGGTCATCGTGACGATGTGGGTCTCGCTGTCGCTGTTCGGGGTGGGCGTGCTGGCCGCCCAGCAGGTCGAGCTCATCAAGGGTCGGTGGTACGACAAGATCGAGATCACCGTCTTCCTCTGCACCGAGGACTCCAGCGGGCCGAACTGTGATCCGGGACAGGGCACGACGGACGCCCAGCGCGACACCATCCGCGCGGCACTCGAGCAGAACATCGAGGTCGAGCGCGTCTACTACCAGAGCAAGCCCGAGGTCTTCGAGGAGTTTCGCCAGGCCTACGCGGATTCGCCCATCCTCGCTTCCATGACGGCCGACGACATGCAGGACCTTTTCCGCATCAAGCTCAAGAATCCTCAGGAATACGAGGGAGTCCGCTCAGCCGTGGAAGGGATGCCCGGCGTCCAGGCTGTGCAGGACCTGAGGGAATACCTCGATCCCCTTTTCGAATGGCTCAACCTCGGTCAGTGGCTCACCGTCGGTGCCTCGGCCCTGCTCCTGCTGGCGGCTGCCCTCCAGATCGGCAACACCATCAGGATGGCCGCGTTCTCACGACGCCGCGAACTCGGCATCATGCGGCTGGTGGGCGCGAGCAACACCTACATCATGCTGCCGTTCCTCCTGGAGTCGCTCGTCGCGGCGCTCGGTGGCGCGCTGCTGGCCTGCCTCAGCCTGGCGGGCCTCCAGAAGTTCGTGATCATCGACAAGGCTGAACCTGCCATTCAGACTGTGCAGTGGGTCGGGTGGTCACACACCGCAATTGCGATGCTTGGGGTTGTGGCGGTCGCCGTCCTGCTCTCTATTATTCCCACGTTGATAGCGACCCGCCGTTATCTGAAGGTCTAGGCGGGCGAGACTCGAAACGAATGGGGATCACCGTGCGCCACGCGACAGCGACTGTCGGACGCCAGCGAGCTGGACGTGGGGCGCGGGTGGCGACCGGGCTGCTCATCCTCGTGTTGACGGGCGCAATCGCGACGCCCGCCGTCGCCGCCGACTCGTTGTCCGACTTGCAGTCCCAGGCCAGGGCCGTACAGGAGCAGCAGTCCGGGGCCCAGCTGGAAATCGCGGAATCGAAGGCGGGCCTGGATTCCGCCGCGGGTCGGCTCCAGGAATCAGAACAACAACTGGCAGCGGCGCGGACGCGTCTCGCGGACATCGAGGTGCAATTGGCAGCTGCCCGTGAAATGAATGCACGGCTCGCCCGCGAATTGAAGATGGCGCAGGAACAATTGGCGGCCGCAAAGGCCGAGGTGCAGCGTGGCGAGGACAATATCCGCCGTCAACTCAAGGTGATGGGCGTCGCGGTGCGCGAGGCGTACCAACAGCGGACGCCGCTCGAGGGCCTCAGCGTCGTCCTCGGGTCCGACACCGCGTCCCAACTGTCGCAGCGCCTGCAGTGGAACACCACGATCATGGACGCGCAGTCCGCGGAGAAGGCTCGCCTGGACGCCCTGCAGGCCGAACTCGAGGCTGCGCGTGACGCACAGGCCGAGATCGAGGCCCAGGTGGCCGCGGACAAGGCGGCAGCAGGTCGACAACTCGCCGCCGTGGCGGACCTGGAGGCGAAGGCGTCCGCGGAGACCGCAGCCATCGCGTCCCTGGTGGTCGCGAACGAACAGAACCGGGCGGCGGCCGCCGTGGAGCTCCGCGCTGACGAGGAGGCCTACCAGGCACTCCAGCGCGAGGACGCGCAGCTGCAGCAGGAGATCGCCGCCGAGACCGCGCGGTTGAAGGCTGAGGCGGAGGCCAGGGCCCGCGAGGAGGCGGCGCGGCTGAAGGCCGAGGCGGAGGCCAGGGCGCGCGAGGAGGCCGCGCGGCGGGCGGCGGAGCAGACCGCGGCCGCGGCGGCGCGCGTCGCAGCCCAGCCGGCTCCTGCGGTGAAGGCACCTGCGACGCAGTCCAAGGCGGCTTCGGCCCGCAAGGTCTCCTCCACCGGGTTCATCCGCCCCGTCAACGCGAAGCCGGGCTCTCCCTTCGGCATGCGGTTCCACCCGATCCTGAAGTACTGGCGCATGCACAACGGCACCGACTTCGGCGCCGCCACCGGGACCCCCCTGTACGCCGCGAAGGCCGGCAAGGTCCTCAAGGCCGGCACGAACGGCGGCTATGGACAGTTCGTCCTCATCGGGCACGGCAGCCTCAACGGCAAGTACGTCACCACGGGCTACGCCCACCAGTCGAAGATCGCGGTGAGCGTCGGGCAGTGGGTCGAGCAGGGGCAGCTCATCGGCTACGTGGGCAACACCGGTCTGTCGACCACGGCGCACCTCCACCTCGAGGTCCGACTTGACGGGGTGGCGGTCGACCCCCTGAACTACATCCCCTGACCGGCCGCTGCGGACGGCCTCCCCGGCCAAGGTATCGTGGCCTGACTGTCCCTCGGATCACAGGAGCGAGCGCCCATGCCCCGACCCACCGGACGCGTGCTGGTCGCCCAGAACCGGAAGGCACGCCACGACTACCACCTGGGGGATCGGTTCGAAGCCGGGATGGTGCTGCTCGGCACCGAGGTGAAGTCGCTGCGCGAAGGCCGCTGTTCGCTCGCCGAGGCGTTTGCGACGGTCGACGACGGCGAGGTGTGGCTGCGCAACGCGCACATCCCCGAATACTCCATGGGGCACAGCACGAACCATGCCCCCCGTCGCAACCGCAAGCTGCTCCTGCACCGCCGTGAGATCGACAAGCTTGAGCGGGCCTCCCAGGAGTCGGGCAAGACCATCGTGCCGCTGGCGATCTACTTCTCGGACGGGTACGCGAAGGTGGAGCTCGCGATCGCGACGGGCAAGAAGGACTGGGACAAGCGCCAGGCCATCGCGGAGCGCGACGCGAACCGCGAGGCCCAGCGGGCGATGGCGAGCCGGAACCGCCTGCGACGGGGCTGAACGCCTGCGTGGGGGCTGACCCGGCGGGTCAGGCGACGCCGACGAGGTCGCAGACGAAGACGAGCGTCTCGTTGGGCTTGATCACGCCGCCCGCACCGCGCACGCCATAGCCCAGGTGGGGCGGGATGGTGATCCGCCGGCGTCCGCCCACCTTCATGCCCGCGATCCCGGTGTCCCAGCCGCGGATGACCTGCCCGGCACCGAGCCGGAACACGAGGGGATCACCGCGATCGAAGCTGGAGTCGAACTCGGCCCCGTCGGACCAGGCGACACCCACATAGTGCACGGCCACCCGCTTGCCCGGGACGGCCTCGGGGCCGGTCCCGACCTCCAGGTCGTCCAGGACGAGGTCGCTCGGGGCGGCCTCCTGCGGGATGGTGACGTCAGGCTTTTCCATGGCGGCCAGCGTAGGGGTGGGGGAGCGTCCGGGGAAAACCCGATGGTTCAAGGCGCCTCGCAGGGCGACAGTGGTGACATGAACCTGCCCGAGCACCCGAGCCTCTCCCTGCCCGTGACCGTCCCGGAC
>CAZZGU010000242.1:0-3685 GCA_964653755.1 uncultured Nigerium sp.
AGGGCCCGCCGGGCATCCCCCTCCTGATCGGGCGCAGAGGATTCCAGGGCCGCGATGAGCGACCTCAGGTGAGCGATCGTGGCATGGTCCACGTACGGCATGATCTTTTCCTGAGCTCGAGCGATGGCGGCGCGGCTCTCTGGTGTGAGCCCGGCGGACGCCGTCGGCGCCGGCTGGCCGGCGACCGGAACCCCGTCGGTCTTGAGGCTGTCGACTCGGCGGCGCATGTTGACCAGGTCGGCCTTGCTGCCCACGGCGCCGAAGGACAACTCCTCGTCGAGGATCACTGCGCCGGTCTTCTGGTAGGCCGCCACCACGTGCAGAATGCCGTCCACGTCGTACCTGAACGTGACGTCAAAGGCGGCATCCGCCTTCGGCATCGGGTCCAGGGCCACCTCCCAATTCTTGAGGATGACGTTGTCCTCGTGAGCGAAGAGACGATCCGGGTCGCCTTCGATGATCTGGACGAGGACCTTCTCCTGGTCATCGTGGTGAGGGGTGTAGCCGTCCGTGGCCTCCGCAGGCAACTTGGTGTTCCTCGGGATGAGCACGCTGAACTCCGGGTGGTCCGGACCCTGGTTGTGTACGACCACCCCGAGGGCATGCTCAGTGCCGACGAAGAAGTCATGTTCCTCGATCTCACCGGCCAGAATGCCAGCGGCCAGGGCGGCGCCCTCGGCGATGGCGGTCATCGGGTCGACCTGGGCCATCGGCTCGAGTTGGAGAAGGTCGCGAACATAGCGCTGCACCGTGGGAATCTTGGACGAGCCCCCGACCATGACCAGGTGGTCGATGCGGGCGCCGCGTGCGTCTGCGAGGCACCTGTCGACGGGCTCACGTGTCCGGTGGATCAGAGGCTGAATGGCCTCCTCGAGGTCCCTCCTCGTGACGTCGACGGTGCCACCGCCCAGCAACGCGAGGCGTGTCGACTCCTGGGTTGAGAGCCTCACCTTGGCCAGTTCAACGTCGAACGGGTCGAGCCTGTCGCCCGCACCGGCGGGGAGCTTTCGCAGGACGGCCGCCCGGAAAGCGTTGTCAAGGTCGATGCCACCGAGACGCTGGATGCCTTTCGACGACTCCTCGATGAACGCGCCTTCGACATTCTGGAGGATCGTGACGTCGAGCGTGCCGCCACCCCAGTCGAAAACCAGCACGCGATCGCCGTCGCGAATCGTCTTGGCGTACGCCATGGCCGCAGCCGTCGGCTCATTGAGAAGTGCGGCAACCTCAATGCCCGACAGGCCTGCGGAGATCTTGGTCCGATAGCGAGCCGCGCCGCGCGAGTTGGCGGGAATCGTGACGACGGCGCTGTCCAGGGTCAAGCCGGCGTGTGACGCCCGCTCCTTGATCTGCCGGAAGAAGATCGCGGCCGCCTCCTCCACTCGCAAGCGCTGGCTGCCGATCTGGACCTCGTCCTCGGTCTGGAAGAGCCGTTTCACGGCCGCCAGCGAGTCCTTGTTGCGCTTGGCCTTCCAGCCGAACTCGAGCGTGCCCTTCCGGTCGGCCAGGACGGTTGGCAGCACCTTGTCGAAGCCGAGCAGCCCCCACTCCTGCGGGGGCGTGTCGAGCGAAACCGTCTCCATCGACGTTCCGTTGGTGCAGGCCAGGACGCTGTTCGTCGTCCCGAAATCGATACCGAAGGCTGTCATGGGGTGTCCTCTTGGTGGGGGATGGTCGTCGGGGCCGCGTCGGCGGGGAGAGCGCGGACGTCGTCCACAGGCTCCGGGGGGGTCAGCTTTGTCGCCGGCGCCAAGGGAGACGATGTCGCGGGACGAAGGGGCGTGGCGCTCCGTGCTCGACCTAAGCGCAACAGCGCGCCTGTTTGGAGATCGAAGTAGGCGGGCTCGACGATCTCGATCGACCCGCCGAGTCCCCGGCCGTCCAGATCCTCGAACAGATCGCGGGGCTCGCTGTCAGACGGGACCTCCCGCACTTCCCCCACCCCGGCCTGTTCAAGCCACTCGAGGACCTGCGGGCGGAGGTCATCAAGGGAGGTGGCGCGGGACAATGCCACCTGCATGGCAACCAACTGGGACAGGTGGCTGCGGCGCTCGGCGGCGCCCGCCAGGATCTGCTTGCGCAGCCCGTCGTAGGACTGTGCGGCCTGAACCGTGCCCGGCTCCTTCACGATGAGCACCGTGCGCATCATTTCAGCTTCATGTTCAAGGCCCTTCACGCGCTCCAGGAGCTCGTTCAGGACCGCCGTACTTCTCAACATCAGGGTTTTCTCCTTCCAGTCAGCGCTCGGGCAGCGAGGCAGACTCAGCGATCTGGTGATGCAGCATGCGCAACGCCTCCCCGCGAGCGGCATCGAGTAGGCGCCCCCAGGCGGCCTCGGACGACGGCGACACACGCGGCATTGGCTCCGGGCCGGGCCTCAGAATTCCGGACGCCTGCGGCTCCAGAGCCGCTGGGTCGGCGGGAACGCGGTAGAGGTGAAGAGCCGTCCTGGGATCACGAATGTTCTCCTCGACCTGATTCAAGGCCCACGTCAATTGGGTGAGATCCGTCACCCCGCTCTTGGTGGAGGCGCGGTCATGGCGTCGTCCCCTCGCCTTGCGGGCAAAGGCCCGGGTCGCCACGTCCCTGGGAGATCCGAAGGGGATCCCCAGCATGACATACGGGTTCCGAGTGTCACTCACGCGTCATCCCCTCACTTTGAACTTGTCGATTTCTTGCTGCCAATCCGCCACGGCCTGGGCCAGTTCTTGCGTAAGCTTCTCTCGCTTGACCGATCCGAGTCGTTGCAGGCGCCGCACGATCTCGTGCATCAGTCTCAGCGAACCTTCTTCCGTCTCTCTGAGGGACGCCTCCCTGCGCAGCAGAAGTTGCAGTCTGTTCTCACTGTCCCAGCGAAGTCGATCGATGATCGCGTTGAAATCTGACGCGCAAGAGTCACGTGTCAGGGCGAGCGTTTTGAATCCCGCATTGGCCATGCAGAGGGTGAAGTTCGAAGCCAGGTAATCTGCGAGTCCCGGTTCCAGGGAGTTGCGCTCAGCGAGAAACTCGTCGACCGGCCTCAGGAAGAACTTGTGCCAAGCTTCCGAACTGAGCCAAGCGTCGTCCTTGAACAGGGCCGCACTGGTGTGTGCCCCGGCTTGCGGCGCCAAGACAAATCGCTGCCGCTGGTCGAACAATTGGGGTGCCGTCTTGAGGACTTCATCGATGAAACCGGCGGCTCCCAGCGCTTCGCCGAAGTCGACGAAGACGGCCTCTTCCACGATCTCGACCCATGACTTCCACTGGTCGGCAAACCAGGCGGGGCGCCCGACCTCGCGATGGACCGAGACGAATTCCCGGGCCAAGTCCGCGAGGAAGAATCTCTCGTCGGTCCGTAGTCGCGCACGTGCCTTGAGGATCTTGAAGGGTGCGGCGTAGACCCCCTCCGGATTGTTCAGCAGGGGCACGCTTTCGGGACTGGCGGTCACGATCACGTCGCTGAAGAAGAGATAGTCGTCCAGCGACGAGGGTTGATCGAGCATGCGCGTCAGGTGCGGGATCAGCACCTGGGGGAAGGGCTCACTCGTCTCTTGCCAGACGACGATCGCCCGCGTCAGGCCAGCTCGGCGCAGGTCGGGTGTGGGCGCCTCGTTCACGAGGCGGGCGAGGTGACGCATGCCCACGTCCGGCGCGACCCGTGACGCCACGAGGCTGACATTGACGAGCAGGTTCTCGGTGTACTCGC
>CAZZGU010000243.1:0-236 GCA_964653755.1 uncultured Nigerium sp.
CTCGATCCGGCCCCGCTGGGTCCACCCCAGGTTGCCGCCCTCCCCAGCGCAGCGTGCCCGCACCTCGCTGCCGTTGACCCGCACGGGGTCGTTGGCCTTGTCCCCAACCTCCTGATGCGACTCGTCGGACGCCTTCACGTACGTCCCGATGCCGCCGTTCCAGAGCAGGTCCACGGGAGCCTTCAGGATCGCGTTGACGAGCTCGGTCGGGGTCATCGACGCGACATCGTCCGCGA
>CAZZGU010000243.1:246-572 GCA_964653755.1 uncultured Nigerium sp.
CCTCCCGCCGAGATGAGCGATGCGTCGTAGTCCGTCCACGCCGAACGAGGCAGGGAGAACAACCGCTGCCGCTCAGCAAAGGACGACGCGGCGTCCGGATTCGGGTCGAGGAAGATGTGCAGGTGGTTGAACGCAGCCACGAGTCTGATGTGTTCCGACAGCAGCATCCCGTTTCCGAACACGTCCCCGGCCATGTCGCCGATCCCGACGCAGGTGAAGTCCTCGGTCTGGCAGTCGACGCCCATCTCGAAGAAGTGCCGCTTGACCGACTCCCAGGCGCCCCGGGCGGTGATGCCCATGCCCTTGTGGTCGTAGCCCGCGGACCC
>CAZZGU010000243.1:582-3651 GCA_964653755.1 uncultured Nigerium sp.
CGTCGCCGAGCCAGAACCCGCGCTCCACCGAGATCGCGTTGGCGATGTCGCTGAAGGTGGCGGTGCCCTTGTCGGCCGCCACCACGAGGTAGGGGTCATCGCTGTCGTGTCGGACGACGTCCGGCGGGGGCACGATCGCCCCGTCGACGATGTTGTCGGTCACGCTGAGCAGCGAGCCGATGAAGATGCGATAGCAGGCGATGCCCTCGTCCAGCCAGGCCTGCCGATCCACCGTCGGATCCGGAAGCGACTGGGGAACGAAACCGCCCTTGGCGCCCACCGGCACGATCACGGTGTTCTTCACCATCTGCGCCTTCACCAGGCCCAACACCTCGGTGCGGAAGTCCTCGCGACGGTCCGACCACCGCAGCCCGCCGCGGGCCACCGCTCCGAACCGGAGGTGAACGCCGAGCACGCGCGGGCTGTAGACGAAGATCTCGAACGCAGGCCGGGGCTCCGGCAGCAGGTCGATCTGGCGGGGGAGCAGCTTGAACGCCAACGCCGGAGCATCAGCGGCGAAGGCATTGGTCCGTACCATGCCGCGCAGGACGGTCAGGAACATGCGGACGATCCGGTCCTCATCGAGGCTCGTCACCGCGTCCAGCGCCGTCGTGACCCGGTCTGCTGCCTGTTCGAAGGCGGCCAGCCGTGCCGCGGGATCCAGGCCCGTCGCCGGGTGGAATTTCGCCTCGAAAGCCGCGACCAGGTCGGCGGCGATGGCCGGGTGCGCGTTGAGGGCGGCCGCCACGTAGCTCTGGGAGAACGGAATGCCAGCCTGGTTGAGGTAGCGCGCGATGGCGCGGAGCCACACGATCTGCCGCCACGTCAGGCCTGCGGAGAGGACCAGCCGGTTCATCTTGCCGTGGTGGCACCGGCCCCGGTAGGAGGCCTCGAACGCCTCGGCGAAGCGGACGCGGTCGGCCGGCGTCCAGTCCTCAGCCGTCTGGCCCGCAGGCAGCCGGAAGCCGAAGTCGTACACGTAGACGGCGTTGCCCCGCAGTTCCCACAAGAAGGGGCGTTCGTCGACGACGTCGACGTCGAGACCGTCGAAGTGCGGGATCGCGTCCCCCAGCGACATGGGGCGCCGGCAGATGACCTTGAACCGCAGGTCCGCGGCGTCCTCGGGGTCCTCGGGGCTGTAGAGGGCGAATCTGAGGTCGTCAGGGCTGGCGAGTTCGTTGGCGAGCAACAGGTCCTGCCGGGCCTGGCGAGGCGTGAAGACCGCCTCGTACCCCTCCCCGAACTCGACCCCGCGCTCCTCGCTGTCGAGGGTCGAAGCCTCGTCGTTGAAGCGGTCGTCCCAGCTCCGCGACACCTCGGTCAGTCGGCGCTCCAGGGCCTCGACGTCGAAGGAGGGCACCGGGGCACCCTCGGGAAGCCTCACGACGAAGAACAGCCTTGCCAGCACCGACTCGGTGACGGTGGCCTGGTACTCCAGCGACTCGCCACCCAACGACTCCATCAGCGTCTGCTGGATGCGGTTGCGGACGGTCGTGTTGTACCGGTCGCGCGGCAGGTACACGGTGCACGACAGGAAGCGCCCGTACCGGCCGGGCCGGATGAACAGGCGCACCTGACGGCGTTCCTGAAGTCCAGCGACCTTGTCGATGATCGAAAGAAGCTCCTGGGTGGACGCCTCGAACAGCTCGTCGCGCGGATAGGTGGAAACCACCTGCTGGAAGGACTTCCCGCTGTGGCTCGCGGGGTCGAATCCCGAGAGCTCGGCCAGGCGTGCGGCCTTGTGGCTCAGCAGCGGGATGCGGGTGACGCTCTCGGTGTAGGCCGACAGGCTGAGCAGTCCGAGGAACCGGCGTTCCCGCACCACCGCGCCGGAACGGTCGTACTCGCGCACTCCGATGTAGTCGAGATGGGCCGGCCGGTGCACCGGAGAGCGGCGGGAGTCCTTGGTGAAGACGAGGACCTCCGGGTCTTCCGGCCTGGGCACGGCGTGGAACTCGGGCCCGGGCTCGTCGCCCCGCAGGATCCCCAGCCCGCTTCCCGGGACCGCCGTGAACACATCACCCTCGACGGTGTACTCGCGATACCCCAGGAACGCGAAGTGGTCATCGGCGAGCCAACGCAGCAGGCTGGTGACGCGGCCGACGCGCTGAGGGCTGATGGGTTGGGCGGTGCCCTCGAGGATCTCCACGCAGGCCTCCACGCGCGCCAGCATCGCCGGCCAGTCCGCGACCGCGACCCGGACCGCCCCGAGCCCCTCCCTGATCGCGACCTCGAGGGCAGGGGCCAGGCCAGCCGCCGAGACCCCGAGCGGCGAGTACGCCTCGAAGGTCATCCAGGCCTCGGGCATCCCCGCGGAGCCGGAGGCGCGCTCCGCCAGGTCGATGAGGGTGCCTTCCTCGTCACGCACCACGCGGAACTGCGGGTGGAGGATCGCACGGATGCTCCACCCCTGACGGTCGAGCGCCATCGCGACGGTGTCGAGGAGGAAGGGACGATCGTCGGTGACGATCTGGACGACGGTGGATCCCTTGCCCGACCACTCCTCGGTCGCGTGCGGGGTCACGATGCGGATGATGTCCTCGCTGGGACCGCGTCGGGCACCAAGGGCCAGATGGTGCCGGATGAGGAAGGCAAGTTCGGAGGGCTCACGGTCGGCCAGGTCGGCGTCCTCGGCGCGTGCGAAATAGGACCGCACCATCGCGTCCAGTTCGTCCGGGGAGATCTCCCGGGGCACCTCGCCGACAGCTGCGACGACGGCGTCCATGAGTACTGCTCGTGCCCGAGCCCCCCCGGAGTCCTGGTCGGTGGTGGTCGACTGACTCAGTATCGGATCCCGGTTCACAGCGTCTCCCTTGTCCCTGTGGTGGTCTCGCGGAAGAGCCTACTCGTTCGACTCACGCTCTCGCGCCAGGGCGTGCAGCACAATGGGGGGATGCATCTCTCCACCCGCCACACCTTCGGTGCGGATCCGGTCAGGGTCCACGCCCTGGTCACCGACCCGGAATTCCTGGCGCACGCCTGCGTCGAGATGGGGGCGACTCACCACCGGGTCTCGGCCACCCCGCAGGCCAGCAGGGCCGCAATGGCCCCCAGCAGCTGAGTGCGCAG
>CAZZGU010000244.1:0-3610 GCA_964653755.1 uncultured Nigerium sp.
GCTTCGGCGAGGTCGGCCAGCTGCCGAGCGGGCGGTACCGGGCGCGCTACACCGGTCCCGACGGTAGCCGGCACAGCGCTCCGATCACCTTCGTCGCCCGGATCGATGCCGAAGGGTGGCTGGTCGACCAGGAACGGATGATCAGTCGCGGCGAGTGGGCGCCACCGGCTCGGCAGGTCCGCGAGGTTCCGGAAGCACCCCTGCTGCTGGGTAAGTACGCCGCCACCGTGGTGGACCGCCGGCGGATTCGACCCGGCACGGCGGCGCTGTACGCGAAGCTGCTCCGGTTGACCATCCTTCCGGCGTTCGCCAAGCGGCCTCTGGGTGAAATCACCGCTGCGGAGATCTCGACCTGGTACGCCGGGATGCGAGGGACACCGACCCAGCAGGCCAACGCCTACGGGCTGCTGAAGTCGATCTTCAAGGAGGCCGTCGAGGAGAGGCTCGTCGAGGTGAGCCCCTGCCGGGTGAAGGCGGGAACCCAGAAGGAACGCGCACGCGAGATCGAGGTGCTCACGGTCGACCAGCTCAACCGCTACCTGGCTGCCGTGCCCGAGGCGCGGCGGGTTCCGCTGTTGCTGGCCGGTTGGTGCGGTCTGCGTTCCGGCGAGGTTCGCGGGCTCCGCGTTCGTGACCTGGATCTGGACCTCGGTGTGGTGCATGTCCGCCAGGCCGTCGTGCGGCTCAAGGGGCAACTCCTGATCGGCCCACCCAAGACGGCCGCCGGGGTCAGATCGGTGTCCATCCCGCCCCACCTACTTCCGGCGTTGCGGGAGTGGGCGGCGCGCCAGCCAGTGCGTGAGCGGGAGGCGTTGCTGTTCCCGGCCAGGGATGGACACTCCCCGCTCAACGACAGCGTCCTCCGGGTCGCCCACAACAAGGGCAAGGCGGCCATCGACATGCCCGGCCTGACGGTCCATGGGCTGCGTCATACGAGTGCGACCTTGGCAGCGCAGTTGGGCGCCACCCTCGCCGAGCTCCAGGCGCGGATCGGGCACAGCACGCCGAACATGGCCATGCGCTACCAACACGTCGCCGCCGAGCGTGACGCGCAGCTCGCTGCCCGAATGTCTGCGTTCGCAACCGGTCGACCCGCCACACTCGCTGCGTTCCAGGGGGACTCGTAGTGGTTTGGGGCTCCAGCTGGTTCGCGTTGCCTCGCTGAGGTCAGGAGCGTCGGGCCGGGGTGAAGAGCGCCGTACGGGTCGCCCCAGAAGGGCCGGCCTTCTCATGGCGGTGCTCGTGACATGTCGAACGGCGTGTCCCTTTCGAGCAAGAGCGCTCAGTCATGAAACTTGAAGGGCTGACCCCCCCGGGGACTGTCAGGCCCGTGGGTCACAATGAGCGCATGAGTGATGACAATCCCTCGGCAGAGCAACCACCTCCGCCCCCCCATGCGGTCCCGACGCCGGAGGAGCCTCCGCAGGACTACAGGTGGTTGCAGACCGAGTTCATCAAGGAGAGCCCGCGCCTCCCGGCACCCACCCCGCCCGACGTCTTGGAGAAGTGATGGCCGACGAGAACAACGCACCTCCGCCCGCCCAGCAGACGAGCCAGAGTGCTCCTCAACCTGAGGCGCCCCCGGGTGGGCGCGAGTGGCTCGAAACAGAGTCTCTCCGCGCGAGCGATCCGGACCGTGGCATCACGTTTGTTGGCGACCACGGCGGCACCACCTTCGAGCGCCGTGACCGCAAGTGAGCAGCGACCAAGGGAGTGTCTACACAGCCTTCATCGAGGAACAGCTGAAGTCCGAGCTAGCCAGGCGCACCTCCCTCGATGAGCGCGGTTCCAAGCTCCAGCAGTCAGCGAGCGTCACGGTGGGCCTGTTCGTGGCGGCCCTCGGCATGCTCCTCGGTAGGGATCAGCACCTCACCGGCGCCGGGCTCACGATGTTCGTATTGACGGTTGCGTTCCTTGTCCTATCGTTCCTCGGCGGCGTTGTGACCACGGTCCTCTTCCGCTACGGCATGGCGACGCCCTCTACGCTGAAGAAGATGCTGGGGGCCGAACACTGGATGGATACCGAGGTCACCAGCCGCAACTTCGCGGCGTGGCTCAACGTCACGACGTTGGAGCGGCTGCGGCCTGGGAACAACGTCAAGGCGCTCGCGTTGATTTGCGGGATCGCGGCGCAAGGCTTGGGAGTAGTCGCAGGCGTGATTACCTTCGGCCTCGTGGCCGCAGGCCTCCTCTGGACACCCGCGGCCCCATGAGAACGATGCTGACTGGAGCTGAGTAGCCCGTGGACTTGGTAGCCCTACTGTCCTTGCCCGCTGCCGTCGCGTTCATCACGGGCGGCATCTCTTTACTGACGCTTCACCTCGCCAACCGCCACGCCCGCGCCATGGCCGGGCGCCAGTCGGCGGAGGCGGCCGCGCGGCTCCAGTTCGAGGCAAGTGAGCGGCGATACGAAGATCGCCGGGACGCCGTCATCTCGCTCGACTCCGTGGCGGAGCGTGAGACCGACGCGGCCAACGACTTCGAAGTGAGCAACGGCCAACGGCCGGGAGAGCGCTACGACGATTACTCGTTCAAGGACTTGGCGGCCGCACATGCCAGGGTGACAATGCTGTCCACGCCACCGGTGCTGGAGGCCGCGGAGTCACTGAAGGCGGCCGTGGTCGACGTCTTTTTCGGCAAGGACAATGACGACTGGAAGCGTTACCACGAGGCACTGACTGCATTCAGGCGCGCCAGCCGTGAGATGCTGAATGAAAGCCCCGCCCCTGAGCCTCGATCCGCAGGGGCGGGGGATGTGTCTTGACGACAAATATGCCCGCTTCAAGGAAGAATCGGACTTGCGACGTCGATCTGTTCCGAGGGACAGCCGTGGCGTGGGCCTAAGCCCAGCAGGAACTCCGGTTCTTGGGAGTTCATCGTGCTCCCCGTTCGGCACGCCGGGCGCCGTACCACAGCCCGCCGAGCGACGCCACGACGACGCCGGACACAACCGTTTCCGCGAGGGTCTCGGATGACCGGTGGAGGCCACGGCTCGATGGTGACCCTCACGAGCTCGACGAGGGTGGTGCGAGCCGCGCCTCGGACCGCAGCGGTCGGCTGCTCAGCCCCGACGTGAGTAGCCGCTGGGTGAGAGGGCGATCGTGGCCGCGCCTCTATCAAGGTCGTGGCCGCGCAGGCCCCGCCCGAGTGACGTCTTCTTCGGTTCGGCCGCAGTCGGGGTCTCAGAAGCGGTCGCAGCAAGTTCACGGAGGGGCGGCGTGCTCGCACGGGCAGCGGGACTGACTGTCGGCGGTCCCGGATAGTCTCAGGACCAGGACGACCCGGAGGGAATGGTCATGTCACGCGCATTGGAGGAGTTGCTCGAGCACCGCTACATCTACGTGCCGCGCGGCACCGAGAAGGACACGATCCAGCGCGGCAAGGCGCTCGGCCTCGCTGTGGCGCGCGAGCACCGTGCCCACCTGACGGTGGTTGCGCCCCGCAGGGATTCGGCGACGCACCATCCGGAGCTCGCCAAGCTCGACATCGTTACCGAACGGAGCGGCTACCCGCAGGATGGCGGAGTGGTCCTCGCCTGGTGCCCGACCTACAAGGCCATGGAGAAGGTCCAGCAGCTGGAGCAGAGCGTGGTGGTGCTCGTCGAGTGGAT
>CAZZGU010000245.1:0-3596 GCA_964653755.1 uncultured Nigerium sp.
GTCCGCAGGTACTCGTCGCGCATCGGGGCCCGCGATGCCACCAGCTTGACGATCCCGTTGTAGATCCTGGGCTCCAGCACCGAGAACGACAGATCCTCCAGCTCCCACTTGATGGCGTTCATGCCCAGCCGGTGCGCGAGCGGGGCGTAGATCTCGAGGGTGTCACGCGCGATGCGGATCTGTTTGTCCTGCCGGAGGGACTGAATCGTCCTCATGTTGTGGAGGCGGTCGGCCAGCTTGATGACGAGGACGCGGATGTCGCGGCTCATCGCGACGACCATCTTGCGGATCGTCTCGGCCTTGGCGTTCTCGCCGTAGGTCATCTTGTCGAGCTTGGTGACCCCGTCCACCATGGTGGCGACCTCGTCGCCGAAGTCCGCCCTCAATTGCGCCACGGTGTAGGCGGTGTCCTCCACCGTGTCGTGGAGCAGAGCCGCGCACAGCGTGGGCTCGGTCAGGCCAAGGCCGGCGAGGATCGTCGCGACCGAGAGCGGGTGCGTGATGTAGGGGTCACCCGACTTGCGCGTCTGGCCCTGGTGGTAGAACTCCGCGGTCCGGAAGGCGCGCTCGACGAGGGCCGTGTCGACCTTGCTGTGGTGGGTGCGCATCGCGTTGAACAGCGGTTCGAGTTGGGCCGCCGAAGGCGCCTTGGGTGCTCCGAGGCGTGCGAACACCTGCCGCATCCGCATGCGCGGCTGCTCGGGGACGGGCGTGGGCTCCGGCATGAGGACGGGCACCGGCACCGGCACCGGCAGGGGCGCCGGGCTCGGAGGGGGCTCCAGGGCGGGGACTGCGGCGTCCGGCGTGGGCGTGGGCGTGGCGGCGTCCGTCCCTGCGGGACGCAGGATGCTCTCGGTCACGGCACACCCCCTTCGAGGTTCGTGTGACGAGTGTAGATCCTCAGACGCGCGCCAGCGGCGTCGCTACTGGGTCTTCGTGGAAGGCCGGACCACGATCACCTCGTCGCCGGACCTGAGCTCCGCCACGCTGGGGTCGAAGAACTTGCGGAGGATCCCGCCCCGGACGACCCCGAGGACCCGTTCACCCCTGATGTCGGACGGCGATCCGCCAACCTCCCCGGCGTCGACATACCGCTGGGCCACCTCGAGACCCTGGCCGTAGCTGAGGAGGTCCTCCATGACCTCGCCCATGTCCGGGCTCACGGCCGACAGGCCCACCAACCGGCCCACGGCGTCCGAAGAGCGGACGACCTCGTTGGCGCCGGACTGGCGCAGCAGCGCGATGTTCTCGGGCTCGCGCACGGCCACCACGATGTGCGCGTTGGGGTTGAGCTGGCGAGCCGTCAGCGTCGCCAGGATCGCCAGGGAGTCCTTGTGCAGCGTGACCACGATCTCGCGCGCCTTGGCGATCTCAGCCCGGCGGAGCAACTCCCGTGACGTGGCGTCCCCTTGGAAGGCCGCCAGGCCCTCCCGGTTGGCCGACGCCACGGCGCCGGGGTCGGTGTCGACCACGAGGACGCGGTCACGCTCCCAACCGTGCCGCATGATCGTCTCCAGGGCACTGCGGCCCATCGTCCCG
Source organism: uncultured Nigerium sp. (assembly GCA_964653755.1). GTDB lineage: Bacteria > Actinomycetota > Actinomycetes > Propionibacteriales > Propionibacteriaceae > Propioniciclava. Next base: position 1,540 of record CAZZGU010000245.1, read on the forward strand.
TAGCCCAGGACCACGGCGTGGTTGCGCATCCGTTTCCTCCACTTGTTGTCCCGGTGGGCGCGGCGCCCCTCGGTGGCGAGCACCTCGAGCGTCGTGCCGACCAACAGAACCAGGAACGCAATTCTGAGCGGGGTGACCAGAATCGCGTTCAGCAGCCTGGCGTGGTCGGCGACCGGGGTGATGTCACCGTAGCCGGTGGTGGTGACCGTGACCGTCGCGTAGTACACCGCATCGATCAGGCTGACTCCGTCGTGGTTGACGTTGTCGGAGTAGCTCGCCCGGTCCAGCCACACGATCATCGTGTTCAGCAGCAGGATGCCGAGCGCCGCGAGACCCCGGCGCGCCAATTCCTGGACGGGCGTCCGCGTCTGCGTGGGCAGGCTGACCAGGACCTCGTTGCCCCACAGGGTGGTCCGGCGCCGGGTCGGAGAGGAGTCCGCCATGGCGGGTCAGACCGTCACGACCGCCGAGAGGCTCTCGATCCCGGCAGCGGTGACAGCCTCGCGTCCGGGCAGGAAGCCCAACTCCATCAGCACCGCCACGTGGACGAGATCCGCCCCCATCTTCTTGATCAGGGCCGCTGTGGCGCCGACTGTCCCGCCGGTGGCCAGGATGTCGTCGATCACCATGACCCGTGCGCCCGGCCACAGCGAGTCGGTCAGGATGGTGAGCGTCTCGTGCCCGTACTCCAGCGCGAACGTCTGGCTGTGCACGTCACCGGGCAGCTTGCCCGGCTTGCGGACCGGAACGAAGCCTGCGTGCAACTCCAGCGCGACAGGGGCCGCGAAGATGAAGCCACGCGCCTCCATGCCCACCACGATGTCGATGTGGCCGGGCGCCACGGCCACGAGCTCGTCCGTGGCGGCCCGGAGGCCGCGCGGATCGGCCAACAGAGGCGTGATGTCCTTGAAGACGACGCCGGGCTTGGGCCAGTCGGGGACGTCCCGGATCAGGTCGAGGATGAGTCGCTGGTTGGCGTTCGGTTCGGTCACCGGGGATCCTTCTTCCTCTCAGCGCGGGTGCTGCGGGAGGGCTGGTGCCGCTCCTGCAACTGGGCGGCTGGCACGATGCCGACCGTCTCGGGGGCCACCGGCTCGGCAGTGCTCGCGACCACGGTGGTCGTCCGCTGCGCCTCGGGGGTCCGATGGCGGGACTCGCGGCGGGCGAGTCTGGCCCGGTGCTCCACCTGGTCCGGCTCGCGCTCCTTCATCTGCGCGAGCAGCGGGGTGGCAATGAAGATCGAGGAGTAGGCGCCCGCGATCATGCCGACGAACAGCGCGAGGCCCAGGTCCTTGAGCGGCCCGACGCCCAGGATGAACACCCCGGCGGCGAGCAGCGCCGCCACCGGCAGGACGCCGATGATCGTGGTGTTGATGGACCGCACCAACACCTGGTTCACGGCGGCGTTCGCGGCGGCCGAGTAGGTGCGCTTCTGGTTGGGCAGGTCGCGGACGTTCTCGCGGATCTTGTCGAACACCACGACGGTGTCGTACAGGGAGTAGCCGAGGATCGTCAGGATGCCGATGAGGCTGGCCGGGGTGAACGTGAACTGCAGCAGCGCGAAGACGCCCACGGTGACGGCAAGGTCGTGGAGCAGGGCGACGATCGCCGCGATGCTCATCTTCCAGTCCCGGAAGTAGGCCCAGATCATGAGGCTGACCAGCACGAGGAACACCACGAGCGCGGTCAGGCCCTTCTCGGTGATCTGCTGCCCCCACGAGGCGCCGATGAGGGTATTGGTGACGCGTTCGGTGGGCACCCCGGCCTGCTCGGCGAGCACGGCGGTCACCTGATTGATCTCTTCGGCGGTGAGCGACCGTACCTGGATACGGACCTGGCCGTCCCCGACCGTGTTCGCCTGGATGTCGGCGTTGTCGGGCAGGTTCATCTCCTGGACGACCCGGCTGTACTCGTCGACGGTCGTCGCGGTGACCTGGACGGGAACCGAGAACTCCGTCCCGCCGCGGAAGTCGATCGAGAGGTTGAGCCCACGGAGCGCCACCGCCAGCAGGCAGGCCAGCAGGATGACCGCCGAGACCGTGTACCAGCGCCGACGG
>CAZZGU010000246.1:0-3581 GCA_964653755.1 uncultured Nigerium sp.
TCGAACCCCCCGTGAACGAACCCCCCACTGACGAGCCGGCTGCCCAACCGGCCACCGCGGACGACGCTGACCGCCCGCGGCGCCGAGGCCTCCTCGCGGTCGGCGTGGTCCTGGCCCTGGCCGCCCTGGTGACGGCTGCGTTGCTCGTGGGGCGCCCCCTGGGCCTCGGTCCACTCGCCACGCCATCTCCCACGATCGACACCACGGCCGTGTATCTGCTCCAACCCGCGGACCTCGCCGGCTTCGGCGGCGAGGACGCAGCCTGGGAAACGGGGACCACGTCGCAGGAGTTGAACCCGGACACCCCACAACCGCGCTGCTTCAGCCCTTCGGACGACCTCGGGCAGGACCCCGTCTCCACCATGGTGCGGACCTTGGCCCGCACCGGCGGGACGGTCGGCGGCGTTCTGCATCAGGTGGACACCTACAAGACGGTCGAGGACGCGACCGACGTCTATGCCGCGCGACTCGCCGAACTCGGCGACTGCACGCGGACCGTGGCCTGGGTGATGGCCGGCTACTCGATCACGGGGCTCGCCGACGAGTCCGTCGCCGTGAACCTCGTCGTCCAGGGCGCCACTCCTGACTTCCACACGCTCGTACTCTCGCGCACCGGGACCATGATCAACATCGTCGACACAGCACGCAGCCTCGAGCTTTTCGGGGCGGACGCCGTCGTCAACGCCCTCGCAACCGTGTCGGGACGCCAGTGCCAGGCTGCGGCGGGCACCTGCCCGTCCGCCCCTCAGGTGACCCCCGCGGCTGCCCCCCTGGCGACGCCCCCCGGCTGGCTCGCGGCGGTGGACCTTCCTCGCCTCACGGCGGGAACCGGGGTGTGGCGAGGCACGGACATCCCCGAACTCAACGTGACCGGCACCCAGTGCGAGGGCGTGGCGCTGAAGGAGGTCGCCGCCGCCAGCAGTGAACAACGTACTTACCTGCTGGGGGACGACAGCTTTGTCCCGGCCACCTTCGGGGTGGACGAGGTCGTGTACACGTTCGCCACCGAACAGGAGGCCATCGACTTCGCGGTCAAGGTCATCGACGCCACCGCCCAATGCCCCTCCCGGACGCCCACAGCCACGGTGACCCGATCCGCGGCGATCGAGGCCCCGTCCGCCGCCGGAGCGGGCTTCACCGTCGTCCGGCAGACGAACGCTGACAGTGAGGCCCGGTTCCGCACAGGGGTCGTCCGGTCCGGCACCAAGGTCGCGTACCTGCTGGCCAACCCGTCGACCCCGCTGGACTTCGACGATGCCCAGTGGTCCGCAGTCGTGACTCGCGCCGGGGAGCGCCTCACCCAGATGCCCTGACGGCACCCAGCCGAGGTAGGCTCGCGGCCCCGCAGACAACCGGCAGCAACTACCTGAGACCGTTTCTGAGAATCTTTCATGTTTTGCTAAGGTCTTCTCAACAAGCAACCGACGAGGAGACCGCTCCTCCGTCATGCACGAGGAGTCACACGTGGCAACGGGAACCAGGAACACCGCCGAAACAAACAACGATGTCCTGATCGGCGCGGAATTCACCCCCCGGACGCGCGCGCACTGGGTGCGTACCGGCATCGCCGCCGCCGCCGTGGCCGCCGTGGGCATGATCACCTTCGGGGCCCCCGCGCTGGCCCAGGGCGCGAACGGAGCGCCCGCCTCGGTCGAGCCCGCCATCCTGAACTCGTTCGCAGCCACCCCCGAGACAACCCCCGCCCCGCCCGTGAACCTGGACACCGCCGCAGATCAGCGCGCCGAGTCGCTCAGTGTGATCACCGACAAGGTCACCCAGACCCAAACCGCGGAGGCCCTGTCCGCGCGGGTCAATGCCCTGGGCACCACCTCAACTCAGATCGAGGCCGAGTCCGAGCGCCTTCTCAGCCTCAAGTTCGCCTGGCCGACCGACGGCGGGATCACTTCCCCGTGGGGCATGCGGTTCCACCCGATCCTCCGCTACACCCGCATGCACGGTGGCGTCGATATCGGCGGCACCTGCGGCCAGCCGATCTGGGCGGTGCGGGACGGTGTCGTCACGGACCGGAGCTCCGGCTCCCAATCGGGCAACCAGCTGCGCATCGACCACGGGGACATGGACGGCACGAACGTGCAGTCCGCCTACCTGCACATCGACGAGTTCCGGGTCAGCGTCGGCGACCAGGTCAAGCGCGGCCAGGTCATCGCGACCGTCGGCAGCACCGGCCTCTCCACCGCTTGTCACCTGCACTTCGCCGCCTACGAGAACGGCACCAACGTCGACCCGGAGAAGTTCCTGAACAAGTGACCCCGAGCTCGCGCTGACGGGTCCGGACGCACGGCGTCCGGACCCGTTCGTCACCTCAGAGCTTCTCCATGGGAGCGTGTTTCACCGACAACTTCTTCAGGCCCGCTGAGCCGAAGTCGACGACAGCCTTCAGCGCGTCGCCGGCGCCCTGAGTCTCGACCACGGTGCCCATCCCGAAGGTGGTGTGCAGCACCTTGTCCCCGGCCGCGACGGCAGCGGCTCGGGGAGCTGACGAACGGGCGCCGCCCCCGACGCCCATGGTGGAACGCCACGACTGCTCGGTGCGTCGCTGGGCGGCTGACGCCCACCCTCCGGTCGCCGCCCCGGTCCGCCGCCAGTCGACCAGGTGGGCGGGGATCTCGTCGATGAAGCGGCTCGGGGGGTTGTACTGCGGCTGGCCCCACATGACCCGGACCGCGGCCCTGCTGAGATACAACCGCTGGCGGGCGCGCGTGATGCCGACGTAGGCCAGCCTGCGCTCCTCCTCGAGTTCGGCTGGATCGGTCAAGGCCCGCAGGTGCGGGAAGATCCCGTCCTCGAAGCCGGTGATGAACACGACCGGGAACTCCAGGCCCTTCGCCGTGTGCAGGGTCATGAGGGTCACGACGCCCCCACCCTCCGCGTCGGGGATCTGGTCGGAGTCCGCCACCAACGCGATGCGTTCGAGGAAGGCGGGCAGGGAGTCGTCCGGCTCCGGTGACCCCGCCGCGAGACCGGCACCCTCGTCGGCCGCGGAAACGTCCTCGGTGTGTGCGGCCGCCACGAACTCGCCCGCGACGCTCACCAATTCGGCGAGATTTTCCAGACGGGTCTGGTCCTGGGGGTCGCTCGAAGAGGCCAACTCCGCCACGTATCCCGACTCGTCGAGAATGCTCGTGAGGACGGCGTCCGCGCTGGCACCTCCTGCCACCATCGCCCGGTGCCGCTCCATCAGGGCCGCGAACGAGGCCACCTGACGAGCCGAGCGGGGGGCGAGGCCCACGACCTCGTCGAGGCGGCCGAGGGCGGCGCCGAACGGGATCCGCTCGGCGGTTGCGAAGGCCTCCACGAGGGCCTCCGCGCGCTCCCCGATCCCGCGTTTCGGCACGTTCAGGATCCGCCGGAGACTCACGTCGTCTGCCGGGTTCGCGATGGCCCGGAGGTACGCGATCGCATCCCGGACCTCCTTGCGCTCGTAGAACCGGAGGCCGCCGACCACCTTGTACGGCAGGCCCACCCGGATGAACACCTCCTCGAAGGCGCGCGACTGGGCGTTCGTCCGGTAGAAGACGGCCATGTCGCCGTGCGTGTGCCCGGCGGTGTCGACCAGGCGG
>CAZZGU010000247.1:0-3569 GCA_964653755.1 uncultured Nigerium sp.
CCGGCGCGACGACGAAGAAGGTGGCGCCGTACAGCGTGTCCGGGCGGGTCGTGAAGACGGTCAGCGGCTCGGCTCGCCCCTCGATGGTGAAATCGACGTACGCGCCCTCGGAGCGGCCGATCCAGTTCCGCTGCATGGCGAGCACCCGGTCGGGCCAGTGACCCTCCAGGTGCGCCATGTCGTCCAGCAGCCGCTGCGCGTAGTCGGTGATCTTGAAGTACCACTGGGTCAGCTGACGCTTGGTGACCGTGGCGTGGCAGCGCTCACACTCCCCCTGCACGACCTGCTCGTTGGCGAGCACGGTCTGGCAGCTGGGGCACCAGTTGACATAGGAGCCTTTTCGATAGGCGAGACCGCGCTCGAAGAACCGCAGGAACAGCCACTGCGTCCAGCGGTAGTACTCGGGGTCGGAGGTGTGCAGACGCCGCGTCCAGTCGAAGCTCAGGCCATAGCGGCGGAAGGAGGTCGCCTGGGTCTCGATGTTCGCGTAGGTCCACTCCGCAGGGTGTGCGTTGCGGGCGATCGCGGCGTTCTCGGCGGGAAGGCCGAAGGAGTCCCAGCCGATCGGGTGCAGGACGTCGTAGCCCTGCATCATCCAGTACCGGGCGACGACGTCACCCATGACGAACGCCTCGGCGTGGCCCATGTGCAGGTCGCCGGAGGGGTAGGGAAACATGTCGAGCACGTAGCGACGCTCCCGTGCACCGTCGTCACGGGCCTGGAAGGTGCGGTCGTTCTCCCAGAAGGCCTGCCAACGGTCCTGGGCTGCCACTGCGTCGTACATGGGACGGTCGGTGGTCACTGCTGGTTCTCCTCGGTCGGGGGGGATGCCTGGCGTGGTCCACGCATGAAAAAGCCCCTGTCCTGCCGGGGGGCATGTCAGGGGCGCCGCGTCACCGGTGGGGTGCGCGGCTAGCGAAGAAGCCGCGTGGACGTCGTCGGGCGATCCATGCGGCCGAGTCTAGCCCATGACGAGGGCGTCCACCTCCGCGCGGGACGGGGGGTTGGCGCCCCGACGTGCGCACACCAGCGCGGACGCCGCGACCCCCGTCCGCAAGGCCGCTGGCAGGTCCTCGGGGGAGTCCGCCAAAGCCGCGAGCAGGCCCGCCATGAAGGTGTCCCCCGCGCCAACGGTGTCGACCACGTCCACCGCCCGCCCCGGGACCCGCACGACGCCGTGCTCCCCGTCCAGGCCCAGGGCGCCGTCCGGCCCGAGGGTCAGGGCGATCCGCGGGATGCCGTAGCGCCGGTGCAACTCCACCGCCTGGCCCTCCGGGTCCGCGGGCAGCCCGGCCGGTCCGGCGAGGAACGCCAGGTCCTCGTCGCTGGCCTTCAGGAGACCCCGTCCGGAGAGGATCTCCAGCCAGGGCTCCACCGCGGCCCAGTAGGCACCCGGGTCGGGGATCACCGTGGGTCGGACGTTGACGTCCAGCGACACCGGGTTGGTCAGACCTCCCACCCAGCGCCGCAGGGCGGACGCCCCGGGCTCCACCACCGTGGCCAACGAGGCGACGTGCAGCCACGTCTCCTCCTCCCCGAGCCGGTCCCCCGACGCGACCGCCGCCAACTCGTCGGCGTGCCATCCGAAGTTGGCCGTCCCCCCGAAGTGGAACGTGTAACTGGCGTGGCCCGCGTCGTCGAGGCTCACGATGGCGAGCGAGGTCGCCTCCGGGGTGCGCACGGCGAGGTCGAGCCGGACGCCGTTGGCGCGCAGGTGGGACTCGATCTGCCGGGCAAACGCGTCGCTGCCGAGGCGTCCCAGGAACTCGACCTCGCACCCGAGCCGCGCCAGGGCGATGGCACTGTTCAACGGACCGCCCGCCGACAGCGCCGCCCACGGGCTGGAGAACGTGTCTCCGGGCCCCGAAGGGATCAGGTCGATCAGGGCCTCGCCACACACCACGAATCTCGACGTCACGGTGCGAGACTAGTCCTCAGCGCAGCTGGGCTCGAGACTCCTGCACAGGTAGTCGGCCCGAATCTGGTCCCACTCGCTGGGCGGAACGACGCGAGCGTTCACGAGGTCGAGGAACGTCCGCCAGTCGTCGTCCGTCGGCAGCCCGGCCACGCGCTCGAGGCAACACACCTGGAGCGCCCCCTCCCCGCTCACCCAGGCGGCCACCCCGAGCACGATGAGCGGGTAGCCGGCTCGACCGGGCAGGCAACCGCGCACGACCTGGGTCCACAGGTCGACGCGCACGGCGGCGTTTCGTCGGGACGTCGACAGGATGGCGGCCTCCCGGAAGGCGAGGTCACCACAGGCCTCGCAGAGCAGGGCGGCCTCGGTCAGGGTGAGCGCGCGGGGTGCGTCGCCGAACGACTCCACCAGCGCGAGGCCCTCGCCCACCAGTTCCTCGGTGCCCAGTCCTCGCTCGACGACCTCCCGGTGAGCTGCGGCCGCGTCCTGGGCCGGGGCCGTCGTGTCGAGGGTCGCCCGCAGTTCGGTTCGGCTGTCGCGGACGGGGATGCCTTCGTACACGGCCCGCGCGGTCAGGATCCCCCCGCGGTCGTCGTAGGGTGTTCCCTCCTCCCCGGGTGCGTCGTACCAGCGTCGGCCGTCCGCGTGGAGCAGAGAGAGGTCACAGGCCAGTGGCACCTCGTCGGCCAGGCGCGCGAGGCAGTCCCAGGCGTGGGCCCCGTCCTCGGTGTAGGCGATGGCGATGAACAGCGCCTCCTGGTAGCGCGCCCACAGCGGCCCGAGCCGCAGATCCAGGGTGTCGGGCTGGAGGCACGCGTCCAGGTCGATGCGGGCCGTCACGGCCAGGAGCCCCCGCTCCACGACCACGACGACGAGGGACGCCTCGGGACGGAAGTGCAGCAGCGCTGGGACGGATTCGAGAAGGTCGGAAAGGGAGGACAGCCGGAGGTCCGGGGCCCGTTCAGCTGGGATCGTCATGCCCCCACGTAAGGCATCGCCGGACCAGGCTCGCCGCCGTCCACAGGCCCGAACCCTCGGGGGCCGTCCGTCCACAGGCCGCAGCGGTAGCCTTGGGCACCATGACGCAGTACCCCGGCTCTCCCCGGCCGCCCCGCATCGACGACTACGCGCCGCCCCGGCAACGGGGGCCGGTGCTGTGGATCATCGTGGCCGCCGCAGTGCTCGTGGTGGTCGTTCTCGCCGGGATCTTCACCCGCTCCGGGTCGGGCGCCGCGAGCCCCACCCGCACGCCCTCCCCGGTCGCCACGACGCCCGCGGGACCCGGTCTGCCGTTCACGATGCCCTCGGACCCGTCCTCGACGGGCCGTTGGGAGATCCTCGACCACGTCTGGGGACCGACCGGCGTGACCGCCGAGGTGCGCGTCTGGGCCGACGCGGGCGTGGTGAGCTACGGCTTCATCGCGTTCACCAACACCGGGGCCGACATCATCGAGCCCGCTGAGACCACCCTGCAGCCGCCGCTCACCACAGGAACCCTCCGGGCCGGAGGTTCGGCGACCGGCTACGTGTACCTCCCCATGGAGCGCGGCGACGCCACCCTCATCCTGACCACCGCGGCCGGACGCCAGATCTCCGCCCTGCCCATCCCGGGGTGAATCACGACCTCTCGGCGATGACCCGGTCGTAGACC
>CAZZGU010000248.1:0-3568 GCA_964653755.1 uncultured Nigerium sp.
TGCGGCACCGCCGCCTACGCCGGACTCGTGGCCAAGTACGCCATCGAGCACTGGACGCGCGTCCCCTGCGAGGTCGAGGTGGCGTCCGAGTTCCGCTACCGCGACCCGATCATCGACCCGCTGACGTTGGTCGTGACCATCAGCCAGTCGGGCGAGACAGCCGACACGCTCATGGCGATCCGCCACGCTCGCGAGCAGGGCGCCCAGGTGATCGCCATCTGCAACACCAACGGCGCCACGATCCCGCGCGAGTCCGACGCCGTCATCTACACCCACGCCGGCCCCGAGATCGGCGTGGCCTCCACGAAGGGCTTCCTCACCCAGATCGTGGCCGCCTACCTCCTCGGCCTCTACCTGGCCCAGGTGCGCGGCATGAAGTACGGCGACGAGATCACGGCCGTCATGAACGAACTCGAAGGCATGCCGGCGAAGATCCAGCGGGTCCTCGACGAGATCCAGCCCGTCAAGGACCTCGCCCAGCGCCTCGTGGACGCACCTTCGGTCCTGTTCCTGGGCCGCCATGTGGGCTACCCCGTCGCGCTGGAGGGCGCGCTCAAGCTCAAGGAGATCGCCTACCTGCACGCCGAGGGCTTCCCCGCCGGCGAACTCAAGCACGGCCCCATTGCCCTCGTCGACGACGGCGTCCCCGTCTTCGTCGTCGTGCCGCCCCGCGGCCGCGACCAGCTTCACGACAAGGTCATCTCCAACATCCAGGAGGTCCGCGCCCGCGGCGCGTTCACCATCGTCCTGGTCGAGGACGACGACGAAGAGGTCGTGCCCTACTCCGACGTGATCATCCGGCTGCCCAAGGCGTCCACGCTGCTCCAGCCCCTGCTGGCCACGGTTCCGTTGCAGATGTTCGCCTGTGAGGTCGCGACCCTGAAGGGCTACGACGTCGACCAGCCCCGCAACCTGGCCAAGTCGGTCACGGTCGAGTGAGTCTCGGGCAGGCCGAACTCGTTGCCCTGCGGGGACGCCTGCTGGGGGCCGGCTACACGCACGACCCCGTCCGTGAACGACTGACGGACGCCGGCGCGTCCGGCCTGGCCCGCAACAGCACCATGCCCGCACGGGTTGCTCTCGGGGACGACCGCGATCCCCAGGCGACGCTCATCCGGCTGTGGTTGCTGCAGCTGCCGGTCCCGCGCGCGCTCGTCGAGGACGCCCTCGGCGATCTCGCGGCGCTGGCGTCCGCGGGGCTGTTGAGTACTGCAGGCGACCTCGTCCGCGCTGAGGCCGGCCTCAGCCCCTACGCGGCCGAGGCCACGGCGTCCACTCCCGCCCTCGACGGCTGGGTCTGTCACGACCTCACCCCGACCCTCGACGGCGGTTCCCGCCGCGTCCGGCCCGACTTCGTCCTGGGCGTTTCGCCGGCGTCCACGACGCTGGCGCAGCTGACCATCCGGACGCCGGTGCGCCGGGCCCTCGACCTCGGCACGGGGTGCGGGGTCCAGGCGCTGCACCTGGCCGGGCATGCCGAGGAGGTCGTCGCCACCGACCTCAACCCGCGCGCCCTGGAACTCGCACGCATCACCCTGGGCCTGAGCCTCGGCGACCGCCCACTCCCGCCGAGGGCCCGCCTTACGCCCGCCGAGGGCCTGCCTTACGCCCGCCGAGGGCCCGCCTACCGTGCGTCGAGGGCCCGCCTTGCGCCCGCCGAGGGCGCGGCCGGCGTCGATCTCCGCCGGGGGTCGCTGTGGGAGCCCGTCGCCGAGGAACGCTTTGACCTCATCGTCACCAACCCGCCCTACGTGATGTCACCGCCCGACGGCGAGCGCCTCACCTATCGCGAGGGCGTCCTGCCGGGGGATGAACTCGTCCGGCAGGTTGTCACCGGGGGCGGACGCCGACTCGCCGACGGCGGCACGATGCAGGTGCTCGCCAACTGGGCGCACGTCGCGGGCGAGCCGTGGCAGGAACGCCTCGCAGCCTGGGTCGCCCCGACCGGGTGTGACGCGCTCGTGCTCCAGCGCGAACTGCTCGACCCGTACGAGTACATCGAACTGTGGCTCGCCGACGCTGGGCTGACGGGCGCGGCATCCGCGCGCCACTACGCCGAATGGTTGGCGTACTTCCATTCCCTCGGCATCATCGGGGTGGGCCTCGGCTGGATCTGCCTCCGCAACGCCGGACGTGGCACGCCGGACGTCCGCATCGAGGACTGGCCCCACGCCGTCCACCAGCCGGTCGGGGATGCGTTCGCCGCCCACCACACGGGCGTCGACGCCGCGGATCGCCCGGACGCCGACCTCCTGGCGACCGCCTGGCGCGTCGACCGGCGGGTCACGCAGGAAACGCTCGGCCGCCCCGGGGCGGCTGACCCCGAACACGTCATCCTGCGCCAGGGCTACGGGCTGGGCCGGGCCGTCGAGGTCGACACGGCGCTGGCCGCGGTCGTCGGTGCCTGCGACGGCGACCTCACCGCCGGACAACTGGTGTCCGCCGTGGCCTCCCTGCTCGACGTGGACGCCGACGGGCTGGCCGCCGACGTCGTCGGCAGGCTGCGCGCGCTGGTGGTCGAGGGCTACCTCACCGCCTAACGCGGGCCCTCGACGCAGATAACGCGGGCCCTCGACGCAGATAACGCAGGCCCTCGACACAGATAACGCGGGCCCTCGGCGAAGGGGGGTTCAGTTGAGCGGGTGCTCCGCCAGCGTGACGGACGCCGTGCGTTCCTGCCCGTCGGCATCGGTCCACGTGAGCGGGACGGTGTCGCCCGGCTCGGCCATGGCCATGGCGTCCGCAAGTTCCTGCGGGGAGTCGACCGCGATGCCCGCAACGGACGTGATGGTGTCGCCGACCTGGAGGCCCGTGGTCGCGGCGGGGGTGCCGTCCTCGACGATCCTCACGACGACGGCGAGGTCGGTGTCGGCCAGATTGACGCCGAGGTAGGAACGCCTCCCGACCTCGACCGACCCGGAGTCGCGGCCGGTGCGCACCTGTCGAACCACACGCAACGCGTCCTCGATCGGCACCGCGTAGCTCGCCGTCGTGACGGTCCGGCCGCGGCGCGACGAACTCTGGGAGCCTGCCGTCGTCATGCCGGCCACCTCGCCTTCCTCGTCGAACATGGGCCCGCCGGAGTCACCCGGAACGGCGCTGGCGGTCGTCTCGAACACGCCCGAGAGCTGCTCGCTCCCGCTCGGGCTGGACTCGTTGCTTACCTCGATCGATGCCCCCAGCATGGTGACGGACCCGGACGCCGCGGTGAGGCGTCCGGCCCCCTTGGAGTTGCCGACCGCGGTGACGGTGTCGCCGACCTGGACGCCGTCGTTGTCGAGCCTGACGGTCTCGAGCCCCGAGGCGTCCTGGAGTTGCAGGAGCGCGACGTCCCGCTTCGGGTCGTGTCCGACGACGATGGCGGGGAAGGTCGTGCCCGTGTCTGCGATCGTCACCTCGACCGAGCTGGACGCCTGGACGACGTGGTAGTTCGTGAGCACCTGGCCGTCGGAGGTGAGGACCATGCCGGTCCCGGAGCCCTCTCCGCTCGGGGTGATCGACGTGATCAGCACCACGCCCCGGGTCTGCTCCGCCGTTGGGTCGCCCGTGCTTCCGGGCGCCCACGCGG
>CAZZGU010000249.1:0-3549 GCA_964653755.1 uncultured Nigerium sp.
TCCACCGGCAGAGCTCGCTGAAGGAGGACACCGCCATCGGCCTGCTGTTCGTCGGCATGATGGCGCTCGGCGTGGTGATCATCTCCAGGAGCTCGTCGTACACGGGCAGCCTGACGAGCATCCTGTTCGGCGACGCCTTCGGCGTCACCACCGACGACTTGCGCGCCCAGGCCGTGATGGCCGCGCTCATCGTGGGGGGCGCGGTGGTGCTGTACCGGCCGTTGCTCGCGCTGTCGTTCTCGCCGCAGAAGGCCCAGATGTACGGCATGCGGCCGCGGCTGACCCACGCGCTGCTGCTCGTCATGATCGCGGGGGCGGTCATCGGCAGCTTCCAGGCCGTCGGGACCCTGCTCGTCTTCGGCCTCCTCGTCGGCCCCCCCGCGACGGCCGCGCTGCTGAGCCGGACGATCCCCGTCATGTTCGTGACGTCGACCGGTCTCGCCGCCGTGTCTGTGTGGCTGGGGCTGACGCTCAGCTACCACCTCGGCACCGCCGGTGCCGCCACGATGGCGCTGGTCGCGATCGCGCTCTTCTTCGTGGTCCTGGTCGCGTCGAGCCTGCGACGGGCGTGGGCTGGACGCCGCGCGTCCGGGGCGGAAGCGGGGCGCAGCGCGTCCGGGGCTGCTACGTCCGAGGCGGCGGCATGAGCGGCCTGGTGGCGGACGCCCGCGGGCTCACCCTCGCCTACGGGTCCCACGTGGCGCTGCGGGATTCGACGTTCGAGGTGCCGCACCGGGCGGTGACGGCGGTGATCGGTCCGAACGGGTCGGGGAAGTCGACGATCCTGAACGCGATCGCCGGCCTCATGGAACCCCGCGAGGGCACCCTGACCGTGCTCGGCGGGTCGCCGGCAGCCGCTCGCGGACGGGTTTCGTACGTGATGCAGACGATGGCCGTCCCGGAAGGGGTGCCGCTGACGGTGCGCGAGGTGGTGTCGATGGGGCGCTACCCGCAGATGGGATGGTTCCGCCCGCTCGGGAAGGCGGATCGTGAGCGCGTCGAGTGGGCCATGGAGCGCCTCGACGTCGCCGACCTCGCCCGCCGGCATCTCGGGGAGCTGTCGGGGGGGCAGCGGCAGCGCGTCTATGTCGCCCAGGGCATCGCCCAGGACCACGAAGTGCTGCTGCTCGACGAGCCCCTCACCGGGCTTGACCTGGTGTCGGCGCGGACGATCGACGACCTGATTCACAGCGAGCGGGAGCGCGGGCACGCGGTGGTCCTCACGACGCACGACCTCGACGAGGCGCGGGCCGCGGACTGGGTGTTGCTGGTCAGCGGCCGCGTCGTGGCGGCTGGACCGCCAGCGTCCGCGCTGACAAGGCGAAACCTTGAGGAGGCCTACGGGCTGGGGTCTCTCCACGAGACCGGGCACGACTTCGTCGACGACCCTCACGCGCACGAGGGCTGAATCAACGCGCGAGCGCGATGACCCCGACGAGGTCGACCAGCAGCGGGGCGACCGGCACGGGCCAGGGCTCGGTGAGGTCGAGCCAGAGCAGTTCGGCGATCTCGGCGTCCGCGATCGCGTGGGTGGCGTGCACGGGCAGGTCGTAGCCGAACACGTCGGCCTGCACGTAGTGGCCGGGCTCGTTGGCGGCTTCGGAGCGGAAGGCGCCGAGGAAGCGCAGGTGTTCGGGGGTCAGTCGGACGCGGACCTCCTCGGCGATCTCGCGGACGGCCGTGCGCCACGACGGCTCCCCGGGCTCGATCTTGCCGCCGGGAAGCATGAACGCCGCGGTGCCCTCCTTCCGGACGACAAGGACGCGGCCGTGGGCGTCGGTGAGGACCACCGCCGCGACGGTGAACCCGGGCTCGTCCGATGTCACGGTGCGATGCTACGCGCCCCTGCGCCGAGGGCCCGGGTTCCGTCCGCCGAGGGCCTGCCTTACGAGCGCCGAGGGCCCGCCTTCCGTCCGCCGAGGGCTCGCCTTGCGTCCGCCGAGGGCCCGGGTCTCGTCCGCCGAGGGCCTGCCTTACGACTGCCGAGGGCCCGGGCGGGGCGTTCCGCTCGGGTGTGGGCTGCCCGCCAACGCCCAGCTCGGTGATCGGCTGCCGCAAAGATGCCGCGATCTTGGCCCCAGGCCCTCGAATCGGCCTCCGACGCGCAGATCGCGTCAGATTCGCGGCACGCGCACGACGATCAGCACACCAGCCCGCCCACAACAGGCCGGTGGGTAAGTCAGCCGGGCCCTGGTCTCGACAAGCTCGACCGACGACAAGCTCGACCGACGACAAACCCGATCGGCGTGGTCTCGACCGGCGTCCAGCCAACCCGACGTGCCGGCGGAGCCCGCTGCCCGGACGCCCGTCGGGGTGTGGTCGGGCGTGGGGACCGCCTCCGCAGCCGCAGCGAGTATTACGAGCGGAGGCGAGGAAGGCCGTCCCGGGCGGGACGGGCGTCCGGGCAGCGGGCGAACCGACCGGGGGGTCTCGACAAGCTCGACCGACGGGCAGAAACACGGGCCCTCGGCGCGCGTAAGGCGGGCCGTCGGCGAGCGTAAGGCGGGCCCTCGGCGTCCGGGGACAGGGACGACAAGGTTTGGAGGAAATCCGGGCCGTAGAGTGGGCGCACCGAAATCCTGACCCGGAGCACGCCATGCCGAACAATGACCCGCCGGCCACCCGCACCGTCTTCCGACTCGCGTCGCTGCTCACGCTGCTGGCGGTGATGATGGGGTCGGTGGTGTGCGCGACGGAGTCCGGGTTCGAGTGCGGCAACTGGCCTGGCTGCAGCGGCGACGCCCTGCTGCCTGTCGGCACGGTCGCCGAGTTCCTCTACCGCAACCCGTGGATCGAAATGATCCACCGGACCTCCGCCATCCTCGCTGGACCCCTCGCGCTGGCGTCCGCCGTGCTCGCGCTCCGGATGAAGAACGTGCACCCGCTGGTCAAGATCCTGCCGTGGGTGACCGTTCTCGGCGCCATCGTCGCCGGCTACGTCGGACGCGGCATCGTCATCGGGGTGCCGTTCCCGGCCTGGGTGAGCGCGTTCGACCTCGGCTCGGCGCTGGTGGCGATGGGCGCCATGGTGGTGGCGACTGTCGCGCTCGAGCGGACTCCGGCGGCCTGGTTCTCGTCGCGTCCCGGGATGGCCGCGTGGACGGCCGTAGGCCTGTTGGTCGCCATGCACCTGACAAGCCTGTACGCTGCGGGGCCCGGGTCGTACACGCGCTGCATGAGCTGGCCGGTGTGGACACTGGTCCATGCCGACGTCAACGGCAACCCGTCCTTCCAGGTCGCTCGGGTGGTTCTGGCCGTCGCCGGAGCGGCAGCCGTGATCGCCGCCATCGTGTTCGCGGCCCGGGAGCCGTCGCTTCGGCGGCTGGCCGTGGCGACCGGGCTGTTGCTCGCCAGCGTGGCCGCGTTCGGGGCGTTGATCGCACTCACGAACTCGGACGACCTCGGCGTCCCGTTCTCGGTGGCGACGGTGGGGCTCGTGTTCACGCTGGTGTTGCTGGGGGCGCGGGCGTCCCTGGACCGCGTGCCCGACCGCCGCTACGAAGACGCCGAGCAGGCACGCGCCTGAGGTCCGGAGGCCGTGTGGCGCCG
>CAZZGU010000250.1:0-3545 GCA_964653755.1 uncultured Nigerium sp.
TCGACCGCATCTCCAACGAGTACGCGGCCGGCAACCTGGAGACCCTGCTCGAGGCGCCGTCCATCGCCCAGGGCCTCGCCGACGCCAACGACGCGTGGCGCAGCGTGGTCATCGAGGCCACCAAGGCGGGCGTCCCGATTCCGGGCTTCGCCTCGGCACTGTCGTACTACGACATCGTCCGGGCCGAGCGCACCAACGCGGCCATGACCCAGGGCCTGCGCGACTTCTTCGGGTCGCACACCTACAAGCGGATCGACAAGGAAGGCACGTTCCACACGCAGTGGAGCGGGGACCGCTCCGAGGTCGAGGCCGTCGACGCCCACTGACCAACCGGGAACCGCGCCGAGGCGGGGACGGGCAGAAATGCCCGTCCCCGCCTTGGCGTCCGCCGGACTAGGTTGTGAGTCATGTCCTCCGAGTGGTGGCGCAGCGCCGTCGTCTACCAGATCTACCCGCGCTCCTTCGCAGACGACAACGACGACGGGGTCGGCGACCTGGCGGGGATGGTGTCCCGGCTGGACCACCTCGCCCGCCTCGGTGTGGACGCGGTGTGGGTCAGCCCCTGGTACCCTTCCCCGCTCGTCGACGGAGGCTACGACGTCTCCGACTACTGCGGCATCCATCCTGACCTCGGGACGCTCGCCGATGCCGACGCCTTCATCGCCGGCTGCCACGCACGAGGGCTCCGCGTCCTGATCGACCTCGTGCCCAACCACACCTCCGACCGCCACCCCTGGTTCCGGGAGGCCGTCCGGGCCGGCCCCGGATCACCCGAGCGCGCCCGCTACGTCTTCCGGGACGGCCGCGGCCCCGGCGGCGCCGAGCCGCCGACCAACTGGCCGTCGCTCTTCGGCGGTGGCGCCTGGGAGCGCATCGTCGAGCCCGACGGCAGCCCCGGGCAGTGGTACCTGCACCTCTTCGCGCCCCAGCAGCCCGACCTCGACTGGGCGAACCCCGTGGTCGCGGACCTCTTCGACGACATCCTGCGGTTCTGGTTCGATCGTGGCGTCGATGGCTTCCGAATCGATGTGGCCGACTCGCTCTGCAAGGACCAGGCGTTCCCCGACCTGGCCACCAGCGCCGACGGGCGCGTCGGCGTCCGTCCCGGCGCGGAACACCCGTACTGGGACCGGCCCGAACTCGCGGCAGTCCAGCGGCGCTGGCGCGCCCTCGCGGACTCCTATCCCGAGCCCAGGGTGTTCGTGTCCGAGGCGAACGCGCCCGGACGCATGGCCTACCTGGCCACCGACCGCCTGCACACCACCTTCACGTTCGACAGCCTCTGGTGCGAATGGGACGCGGCCTCGCTTCGGCACATGGTCGACCGCAACCTCGCCGAGCACGCGGCGGTGGGGGCCAGCACCACGTGGTTGCTGGGCAACCACGATGTCGCCCGCCCAGCCACGCGGTACGGCAAACGCATCACCGGCTGGCCCTTCCCCGAGGGAGCTCCCGCCCCCGAGGAAAGCCGGGTGTGGTCAGAGCACCTCTACCCCTGGCCCACCGACGTCATCCGGGGCCGGCGCCGCGCCAGGGCCGCCGCACTGTTCCAGCTCGCGCTGCCCGGCGGCGTCTACATCTACCAGGGCGAGGAACTCGGGTTGGAGGAGGTCGAAGACCTCCCCATCCACACGCTCCAGGACCCCGTCTTCTGGCGGACCCGGGGACGCGCCCGCGGACGCGACGGGTGCCGGGTGCCGCTGCCCTGGTCCGGGGGCGAGCCGCCCTTCGGTTTCAGTGCGACCGCAGATCCCTGGCTCCCCCAGCCCGCGCACTGGCGGGGGTTCACGGTCGAGGCCGAGGCGCAGGACCCCACCTCGACGCTCGCGCTCTACACGACGGCGCTCCGCATCAGGCGGGCCCACCCGGCGCTGGGCGAGGGAACGATGACGTGGGACCCCGCGACGCGGGGGCCGGTGCTGGCACTGAGGCGTGAGCCGGGGTTCTGCTGCGTCGTCAACACGGGCGTCGAGCCGGTCCCCTTGCCGCCCGGTGAGGTGATGGTCGCCTCGGACGCCGTCCGCGACGGGCTCCTGCCCGGCGACGCGGCGGTCTGGTTGTCCTGTTGAGGCAGGCCCTGGGCGGCCGTAAAGCAGGCCCTCGGCGGACGTAAGACAGGCCCTCGGCGGACGTAAGGCAGGCCCTCGGCGGAAAGGGCGGGCCGTCAGTGCGCGCCGCGACCGGTGTGCACCGCGGGCCAACGCTCGGCGACCGACCGCATTTCCTCGGGCACGGGGAGTGGTCGACCCGAGGCGTCCGCATGAACGAGGACGGTGAGCGCGCGGGCCAACAGCGTCCCGTCGAGGGGGTCCTCGATCTGGGCCACCAGCGTCAGGGAGGTTCGCCCCAGCTTCGCCACGGCCGTCCGGACGCGGTACGGCTCCAACCGGTGGGCCATCTGGGTGAGGTAGTGCATGTCCTGGCGGACCACCATCCAGACGTGCTCGACCTCACCGTGCATCGACGTCCGGATGGCGTTGGGGAGCGCGTCGGTGTTGAGGTGCACGCGGGCCTCCGCGACGTAGTCGAAGAACCGCGTGTTGTTGACGTGGCCGTAGGAATCGAGGTCGCTCCACCGCACGAACAGCTCGTGGTGGTGCGCGGCCTCCCCGACCTGCCAGGCCCCCAGGCTACGCAGCGGCTCGACCTCGGTGCTGACGGCCGAGAACGCGGCGCGCTCGGAGGGGGTGAGGCGCACCGGATGCCCGGCCGCGAAGTCGTACACGCACAGGTTCGTCCGGGCTCGCGCGACTGGCTCGCCGAATTGCGACACCAGGTAGGCGATCGTGAAGCGGGCCGCCCCGACGTGCCCGACCCGAAGGTCCACGCGCAGCCGGTCGGGCGTGAACTCCACCGGGCGGAGGTATTCGATCTGATGGTCGACCACGATCACGCCGTCGCCGAGGAGGTGCGCGTTCGGCCCCCCCAGCAGGAAGGCCACGCGGGCCTCCTGCAGGTAGTCGACGATGTTGGCATTGTTGACGTGTCCCTGCGCGTCGAGATCCACCCAGCGCAGGGGGACCTCGTGCGTGACGACCGTGTCGCTCACTGCCCGACTTCGTCGTCGTAGAGCGAGTCGGCGACGTCGGAGTACTTCTCGGTGATGATGTTGCGGCGGACCTTCATGTTCGCTGTGACGTCGCCCTGCTCCACTGTGAACTCGTGATCGAGGATCGCGTAGCGCTTGACGGTCTCCCAGCGTTCGAGTTTCGCGTTGGCGCGGGCCATGAACCGGTCGATCGACCGGCGAATCTCCGGCAACTGGGTGAGTTCGGCGTAGGACAGGCCCTCCTTGCCATGGTTCTTCGCCCACTTCGCCAGTGCGGGGGCGTCCAGGGTGAGAATGGCGGACACGTACTTGCGACCGTCCCCGACCGCGACGGCCTGCGAGATGTACGGGATGTTCGCGGCCAGCACGCTCTCGACCTTCTGCGGGGCCACGTACTTGCCCCCCGAGGTTTTCATGAGGTCCTTCTTGCGGTCGGTGATCGTCAGGTAGCCGTCCGCGTCCAGGACGCCGATGTCGCCCGTGGCGAACCAGCCGT
>CAZZGU010000251.1:0-3492 GCA_964653755.1 uncultured Nigerium sp.
TCGTAGACCGCCGAGTAGCGCTCCCCCATCGCCTGGGTGGTCAGCTCCGGTGCCAGCCGCCGGGAAGCCGCGGCCATGCGTCCGAGGCGGTCCCGGTCAGCCATCAGCGCGCGCATCCCTCGCGCGAGGGAGGCCGCCGTCTCACCGGTGAGGAGGGAGTTCTCGGGGGTCACCCCCACCGTCAGCCGGTCATCGCAATAGAGGATCCCGGCGCCTGCGGACGCCGCCTCGGCCAGCACCATGCCCTGGGTGTCGAAGTGGTAGGAGGCCAGGACGAAGACGTCGGCGTCCGCGATCTCCTGGGCCAACCGGGTCTGCGACGGGATGTGCCCCAGGAAACGCACGTGCCCGTGCTCGACCGTTCGCGCAAGACCCTGCAGGGAGCGCAACTCGGGCCCGTCCCCGATCACGACGAGTTCGGCGTCGTCCCGCCCGAGTTCGGCCATGGCCCGGACGATGCGGTCGACGCGCTTCTCGGCGGCGAGGCGTCCGCAACTGACGAACCGTACGGTCTCCTGTCGCGGACGCCGCCGCTCAGCCTGCGCGAAGGCTTCCGCCACGCCGGAAGGGATCACGAACGAGCGGTCCGTCAGCGCGCCGCCGCTCGCCTCGGTGATGGAGTCGATGACGAACTGCGCCGGGGAGGTCACTGCGTCGAAGTACGCTGCGATCCGCGCCAGGTTCCGCCAGTCGGTGGGCGCCAGGATCGAGTCCTCGGCCGTGACGCCGTGGGCTGGACGCCGCGTCCGCACCTCCGGCGTCCGCCCCGAGACCCGCGCGAGAATGTGCGGGACGGCGGGCAGGAACAGAACTGACGAGAGCGCGGACGCCTTCGGCCAGGTCGCGTGGGTGCCGGCGTAGTTGGAATGGAACGTGTGGACGTGCGGGATGCCCTGCGCGCCTGCCACCCGAGCCGCCAGGGCCATGGCGCCACGCTCGTTCTGGGAGTGCACGACGTCGAACGTGCATTCGTCGACCACTTTCCGGGTGACCGCATCGTCGAAGCGCAGCGAGCACAGGAAACTCAGGCTGCGGGCCCCGGGCAGGATCGGGAGCGTGACGTAGTCCCCGCGCTCGGGCGGCTGGAACTCCGCATGCGGAGCCAGCAGGGTCACGTGGTCGCCCCGACGAACCAGCTCGTCGATCTGCATCTGGATCGAGCGTCCGACTCCCCCGGACGCAGGGAAGAAGTCGTCGGTGAAGATCCCGACCCGGCGCTGGCCGGGTTCCGGAGGTGTCCTGCGAGCGGGGAGTTCACGCATCCCGCAACGCCCTCATCGCGAGCGCCTCGCGACGGGCCACCGCGTCCGGGTGGTGCTTGGACAGGACGATGACCCCCCAGATGGCGAACGCCCCCGCGAGAGCCATCGCCACGGCGTCGCCGGCTCCGATGAGCACGCCCTCACCGAGGATGATCAGTCCGAAGGAGACCCCGACGATCGGGTCGGTCGTCGTCATGGACCCGACCACGATCTCGGCCGGGCCGGTGGCGTAGCCCTGCTGGATCATGATCCCCCCGAAGAGGTAGCTGCCCAGCAGGAAGGGCACGATCAGCCAGAACAACGAGTTCGTGTGGAAGTCGGGCTGCTGGACCATTTCCGACACGGCCTTGATCAGCGCCGAGGACAGCCCGTAGAAGAACGACCCACCCGTCGCCCACATGAGCGAGCGCCAGGTCGCCGACCGACCCTTCCACCCGAGCAGCCCGAAGAAGGCGCCCACGAAGTAGACGACGACGCAACCGACGATCACGTCCACGGGCGAGATGACCGTCTCGGGAGCCGCGTTGCTCGCGGAGAAGAACGTGAAGACGACGATGCCCAGGATCGTCATGGCGACCCCGCGCCACATGATGGGGGTCACCTTGTGACCATGGATCTTCTCGGCCAGCAGCACCGACCACGGCACGGCCAGGATCCCGACCGGCTGGACGACCGTCACGGGAGCCATCATGAGCCCGACGATGTGCGAGAGGGCGCCGACGGTGATGATGGTCAGCCCCAACAGCCACTTCGGCGTCGTGACCAGCTTCCACAGCTGGCGGGGGTTCATGGAGCGGTTCTCGGCCTCCACGTCGACCGTCTGGCCCACCGCGAGGTGCTGGATCGTCGCTCCCACGGCGAACAACAGCGAGGCCAGGGCGACAATGGCGATCGCCAGGGGGACGTTCTGTTCGATCCGGAACATGCGCGCCTTCGGGTGGTCGGTGTGGGCAGAGTCAGCCTAGCGGGCGGCACGACCCCGATCGGAGGGCCGGTGCCACCTCGACTGTCACACCCTCGCGGCGGCCCGGTTCCACAGGTCGGTCAACGCGCCCGCGACGGTGGCCGGCTCCTCCAGCGGGACCAGGTGCCCCCGTCGGGCCACCGTTCGGACGCCGACGCCCAGCGCGTCCGCCATGGTCCGGTGGCTGGCGGCGTCGCAGATCGTGTCCTCGGAGCCGTGGACCACGAGCCCGGGGACGCCCGACCCCCGACCAGCAAGCGCGGCCAGGACCCCGGTGCGGTCGGGGCGTCCGGCCATGGCCCGCTGCGCCCACGCGAACCCGGACGCGGGGGCGTCCGCGAACCAGGCCTCGAGCCGGGCGACCGTGTCGGGCTGCTCGGAGCGCGTGCCGTCGGACACGATCCTCCCCAGCAGGCCGGCGAGGAGCCCCGAGACCGGCTCGTCGGCGTCCGCGGCGTCCGCCATCGCGAAGCGGTTCCCGCGGGCCTCCTCGTCGTCGGCGGTCGACTTCGTGCCGACGAGCCCGATGCCCGCGATCCGCTCGGGCGCGATCTCGGCGAGAGCCAGCGCCGTGTACCCGCCCATCGAGTTCCCGGCGACGACGAACCGCCCCACGCCGCGGGCGTCGAGCGCGGAAAGCAGCGCCCGCGCATAACCCTCGAGCGCGGGGGAATCGTCGACGGCGCCACCGAAGCCGGGCGGGTCGACGGTGATCACGTCGCCGGGCAGGAGGTCCCGCACGGGCTGCCACAGGCGTGCGTCCAGGGGGAACGGCGGCAAGAGGACAAGGGGCAGGTCGGACGCCGGCGCGTGGGCGTGCAGGATGACGGTGGCCATGGCCCCACTCTGGCACGGAAGAGCCCCACCCGGCAGCCGGGTGGGGCCCCCTCGCGTCAGGGTCGGCGCTGAGGGTCAGTAGCCGATGGACTTCAGGTACGCCCGGGAGTCTGCGATGCAGTCGAACGGGTCGCGCCCGTAGGTCTCGTCCTGCTCGATGAAGAAGAACTCCGCGCCCGCTGCCTCGGCCGCCGGCAGGAGCTTCGGCCAGTTCATGTTGCCCGAGCCGACCTCGGCGAACTGCGCGATGTTGAGGAACCCCTGGAAGCCCTCGGCGAACTTGCCTTCCGCGAAGAGGTCGACGACCTCCTGCGCGACGGGGACGACGCGGAAGTCCTTGACGTGGATCAGCTTGCAGACCCCGGAGTAGGCCTCGAGCATGTCCAGCGGGGCCATGCCGCCGCGCTGCACCCAGTGCAGGTCGACCTC
>CAZZGU010000252.1:0-3476 GCA_964653755.1 uncultured Nigerium sp.
CGCCGCGGCGCTCCTGCTCGATGAGGCCTGCGGCGCGGACTGGGCGGTCCTCTCCGGCTCGCTCCCTCCGGGGGCGCCGGACGACTGGTACGCGACGCTCACCCCCCAGCTCAAGCGGCTCGGGTGCAAGGTGGCGATCGACACCTCGGACGCCGCCCTGGACGCCGTGATCGCGGCCCTCCCCGCGGCCGCATTCGACCTCGTCAAGCCCAACTCCGACGAGCTTGCCCAGCTCACCGGGGGCGACGCGGCCGCCTTCGAGGCGTCAGCCAAGGCGGGCGACGTCACGGCGATCGTCGAGGCGGGTCGCACCTTGCACGCCCGCGGGATCGCGAACGTCCTCGTCACCCTGGGCGGCTCTGGAGCCGTCCTCGTGAACGCCGAGGGCGCCTGGTATTCCACCGCCCCCGACGTCACCGTGCTCAGCACGGTCGGCGCCGGCGACTCCTCGGTCGCCGGATTCGTTCTCGCCGAGGCTGCGGGCCTGAGCCCCGACCGCTGCCTCGCGAACGCCACCGCCTACGGGTCCGCCGCCGCGGGCCTGCCTGGCACCTCGCTGCCCCACCCCGAAGTCGTGCACCCTGACCGGGCGCGCGTCACCCGTCTCCCCTGACTGATCCCTCCCCCCACGAAGAGAGAGTCCCCTGATGCAACTCATCACCCGTGACCTGGTGACGCTGGACGCTGACCTTGGTGCCACCAAGGACGCCGTCATCGCGTCGCTCGCCCAACTTGTCGCCGATGCCGGTCGAGCGGACGCCGCCGGCCTGACCGCCGACGCCATGGACCGCGAGGGCAAGGCCGCGACCGGCCTTCCCGGCGGCTTCGCCATCCCGCACTGCCGGTCCGCGGCGGTGTCGCAGGCCTCCCTCGCCTTCGCCCGGCTCTCGCGGCCGGTCGACTTCGGCGCCAAGGATGGTCCTGCTGACCTGGTCTTCCTGATCGCGGCCGCCGCCGACGGTGACGCCGACCACCTCAAGCTGCTCACGCAGTTGGCCCGGGCGCTGATCAAGAAGGACTTCCTCGCCGCGCTGCGTGCGGCGAAGACCCCCGACGAGATCGTGGAGCTTGTGACGAACGTCGTGCAGCCGGCTCCTGCGCCCACTGCTGCGGCCGCCGCCGCTGCCGCCGCGGTTCCCGCCGCCGCTGCCGGGGCCGCCGAGAAGCCGATCATCGTCGGCGTCACCGCCTGCCCCACGGGCATCGCCCACACCTTCATGGCTGCGGACTCCCTCGTCGCCGCAGGCAAGGAGGCCGGGGTCGACGTGCAGATCGAGACCCAGGGTTCCGGCGCGGTGACCCCGCTGCCGTCCGGGACGATTCGCAACGCCGTGGCGGTCATCTTCGCCACCGACGTCGGCGTCAAGGACCGCGAGCGGTTCGCAGGGCTCCCCGTCATCGAGTCGGGCGTCAAGCGCGCCATCAACGAGCCGGCGAAGATGGTGGCCGAGGCACTCGAGGCTTCGAAGAACCCGAACGCGCGCCGCGTGGCCGGTACGGCCAGCGCGGCGTCCGCCGCTGGCTCCGAGGGCGTGCAGTTGGGATGGGGCAAGCGCATCCAGCAGGCGGTCATGACGGGCGTCTCCTACATGATCCCGTTCGTCGCCGCCGGTGGTCTGCTCATCGCGCTGGCCTTCCTCTTCGGTGGGTACGACGTGGATCCGGCCGTTGCCCTCTCCAACACGCTGATGAACCTGCCCGAGCAGGGCCTGATGTACTTCATCGGCGCCGTGTTGATGGCGACCGGCCAGGCCGCCTTCGCCTTCCTCGTGCCCGCGCTGTCCGGCTACATCGCCTACGCGCTGGCGGGCCGACCCGGCATCGCCCCCGGATTCGTCGGAGGCGCCGTCTCGGTCGCCGTGGGCGCCGGGTTCCTGGGCGGCCTCGTGACCGGCCTCCTCGCCGGCTTCGTCGCCATGTGGATCTCGTCCTACAAGGTGCCGCGTTGGCTTGCCGGCCTGATGCCCGTCGTGATCATCCCGCTGATCGCGAGCCTGATCACCGGCGGCGCCATGTACCTGCTCCTCGGCCGCCCGATGGCCGCGATCTACGAGGGCCTCACCGCCTTCCTCAACGGTCTGAGCGGTGGGTCCGCCATCGTGCTCGGCATCGTGCTCGGCCTGATGATGTGCTTCGACCTCGGTGGCCCGGTCAACAAGTCGGCCTACCTGTTCGCCACCGCCGGCCTGTCGGCCCAGTCGGACGCCTCCTTCCAGATCATGGCCGCCGTGATGATCTCCGGCATGGTTCCTCCGCTGGCGTTGGCCCTGGCCACGACCGTCCGCAAGCGCCTGTTCACCGAGCCCGAGATCGAGAACGGCCGCGCAGCCTGGCTGCTGGGTGCCTCGTTCATCTCCGAGGGCGCGATCCCGTTCGCCGCAGCCGATCCGCTGCGCGTGATCCCGTCGATGATGGTCGGCGGTGCCGTCAGCGGCGCCCTGTCCATGGCTCTGGGCGTCGGTCTCCGCGCCCCGCACGGCGGCGTCTTCGTCCTCTTCGCGGTGCAGAACGTCCTGGGCTTCCTCATCGCGCTGGTCGCCGGCACGGTCGTCGCTGCTGCGGCGGTCATCGCCGCCAAGGAGTTGGGCGCCAAGAAGAGTGCTCCGGCGCTCGTTTCCTAGATAACCTTCCACCACAACCAACGAAGGAGTTGACACCATGGCCAGCAAGACCGTCATCGTCGGATCGGCCGTCGGGCTCCACGCCCGTCCCGCCGCCCTCATCGCCGAAGCCGCCGAGAAGTACGACGAGGAGATCTTCCTCACGCTTCAGGGCAGTGACGACGACCCGGTAGACGCCGCGTCGAGCCTCATGATCATGACCCTCGGCGCCGAGAAGGGCGCCACAGTCACCGTCGAGTCCGAGGATGCCGCGGCGGTCGAGGAGATCGCGGCCCTGATCGAGCGCGACCTGGACGCCTAGGAGCCCCAGTAACCTCAGCGCGCCGCGCCCCTCGAAGGGGCGCGGCGCGCTGCTTGTGAGGAGGTCCGAGCCCGGGTCAGGGCACCCGATGAGTCCATTCGGGGGTGAGGAACTTGTTCTCCATGAGCGCGCGCGCCGCGGTGAGTTCGGCGTCGGTGTAGGCCGAGTCGTCGGTCGTGTGGGTGCGCTTGAACGACTCGACGAACGACGCGATGATCGCGTCACGCGGCATGCCGGTCTGCGACCGCATCGGGTCCACGCGCTTGTTCGCGCTCTTGGTGCCCTTGTCCGACATCTTCTCCCGGCCGATCCGCAGTACCTCGAGCATCTTGTCGGCGTCGATGTCGTAGGCCATCGTCACGTGGTGCACGAGCGCCCCCGACGCGTACCGCTTCTGTGCAGCTCCCGCGATCTTGCCCTTGTCGGACGCGATGTCGTTCAGCGGCACATAGCGCGCGCTGATACCCACGTCGGCGAGCGCCGTCATCACCCAGTCGTCGAGGAACGCGTAGCTCTGCTCGAAACTCAAGCCCTCGACGAGCGAGGTGGGGGCG
>CAZZGU010000253.1:0-3466 GCA_964653755.1 uncultured Nigerium sp.
GACTACGTCTCCGGTCCGCGCATCATCGACGCCTCCGTCAAGGCCCGCATGAAGGAGGTGCTGGGCGACATCCAGAGCGGAGCCTTCGCCCAGCGCTTCATCGACGATCAGGACGCCGGCGCGCCCGAGTTCAAGGCGCTGCGCATCAAGGGCGAGCAGCACCCGATCGAGGCGACCGGGCGCGAGCTCCGCAAGCTGATGAGCTGGGTCAAGGGCCACGGCGACGACTACGTCGAGGGCACCGCCGCTCGCTGACCCGTCGAGCCTGTCGTCGGTCGAGCCTGTCGTTGGTCGAGCCTGTCGAGACCACGGTTTCGACAGGCTCGACCTGCGTCCCGGGGGCGTTGGGACTTGAGCGTCTCTGGCAGAGTGGGCTCGTGGAGTCACCCGCGCGCGCCGGCCTCACCCCGGACGAGGTCGTCCGGCGGGTGGCCTCCGGGCAGGTCAACCGCCTGCCTCCGCGCAGCGGGCGGACGACGGGCGACATCGTCCGCGCGAACGTCTTCACGCGCATCAACGGGATCCTCGCGGTGCTGCTCGTGATCGTCCTGTCCACCGGCTCCTGGATCAACGCCGCGTTCGGGCTGCTCATCGTCTTCAACTCCGGCATCGGCATCGTCCAGGAGCTCCGCGCCAAGCGCACGCTCGACCGCCTCGCGATCGTCGGCGAGGCGCACCCCGTCGTCCGACGCACGGACGGCACGCGTGCGATCGACCGTGACGAGGTCGTCCTCGACGACATCATCGAACTCGGCCCCGGCGACCAGATCGTCGTCGACGGCGAGGTCGTCGAGTCGGACTACCTCGAGATCGACGAGTCCCTCCTCACCGGCGAGGCCGACCCGGAGCCCAAGGCGTCCGGGGATCCTGTCCTGTCCGGCTCGTTCGTCGCCTCCGGGACGGGCGCCTATCGCGCCACCCGCGTCGGCGCCGACGCGTATGCCGCCCAACTGACGGCCGAGGCGTCCAGGTTCACGCTCGTGCACTCCGAGTTGCAGCGCGGCATCAACAAGATCCTGCGGATCATCACCTGGCTCCTCATTCCCGTCGGTATCACGACGATCATCGTCCAGCTGAGCAACGACGACGACGGCTGGCGCACGGCCGTCCTGCGCATGGCCGCCGCGCTCGTGCCGATGGTTCCCGAGGGACTCGTGTTGCTGACATCGATGGCGTTCGCGCTCGGTGTCATCCGGCTCGGACGCCGCGGGTGCCTCGTGCAGGAGTTGCCCGCGATCGAGGGCCTGGCCCGCGTCGACGTCGTCTGCGCCGACAAGACCGGCACCCTCACCGAGCACGGCATGCGCTGCGGACGTGTGATCGGTGTCGGCGACCTCGACAGCCCCGCCGCCGAGGAGGCGCTGGCCCAGGTGGCGGCGTCCGACCCGCGGCCCAACGCGTCCGTGCAGGCCATCGCGGACGCCCTGGGCGCCCCCGCCGCCCCGTGGGAGCCCGTCGCCCGCGCCCCCTTCACATCGGCCCGCAAGTGGTCGGGGGTCAGCTTCGCCGGGCACGGCGACTGGGTGCTCGGCGCGCCGGACGTCCTCGCGCGCGGTGGGGTCGCCGCGCAAGCCGAGGAGCTCGGGTCCGAGGGGCTGCGCGTGCTCCTGCTGGGGCGCAGCGCCGTCCGGGTCGACGCGGCGGACGCCCCCGGCGCCGTCGAGCCCGTGGCATTGGTGGTGCTGGAGCAGAGGCTCCGGCCGGATGCCGCCGAGACCCTGCGCTTCTTCGCCGACCAGGGGGTTCGGGTGAAGGTCATCTCGGGGGACAACGCGCTGTCCGTCGGCGCGGTCACCCGTTCGCTCGGACTCGGCGACGACCCTCCCGTGGACGCCCGCGCGCTCGTCGAGGGCGAGGCGTTGGCTGCGGCGGTCGAGTCGGGGACGGTGTTCGGGCGCGTCACGCCGCACCAGAAGCGCGGCATGGTGGCGGCGCTCCAGGCCGGCGGGCACACGGTCGCGATGACCGGCGACGGCGTCAACGACGTGCTCGCGTTGAAGGACGCCGACCTGGGGGTGGCGATGGGGTCCGGGGCGCCGGCGACGCGCGCGGTGGCGAAGATCGTGCTGCTCGATGACCGGTTCGCGACCCTGCCCTACGTGGTGGCAGAAGGGCGGCGCGTGATCGGCAACATCGAGCGTGTCGCGAACCTGTTCCTGACGAAGACGGTCTACTCGGCGATCCTGGCGTTGCTGGCCGTGGCGTGGCGGGTGCCGTACCCGTTCGTGCCGATCCACGT
Source organism: uncultured Nigerium sp. (assembly GCA_964653755.1). GTDB lineage: Bacteria > Actinomycetota > Actinomycetes > Propionibacteriales > Propionibacteriaceae > Propioniciclava. The sequence goes on from CAZZGU010000253.1 coordinate 2,240, forward strand.
GACGATCACGGGGTGGTTCACGATCGGGATCCCCGCGTTCCTGCTGTCGCTGGCGCCCAACGACGAACGGGCCCGTCCGGGCTTCGTGGCGCGCGTGCTGCGGCTGGGGCTGCCCGCGGGGATCGTCGTGGCGACGGTCACGTTCACGACGTACCTGCTGGTGCGGCCGTCGGCGGCGGTGAGCGACACGCAGGCGTCCACGGCGGCGCTGGCGGCGTTGATCGTGTCCGCGTCATGGGTGCTGGCCGTGGTGGCGCGGCCGTGGGAGTGGTGGAAGGTCGCCCTGGTGGCGGCGTCGATCGGGGCGTACGCGCTGATCTTCACGCTGCCGGTGACGCAGCGGCTCTTCCTGTTGGACGCGTCGAATCAGCCCGCGATGGAGCTCGGCCTGACCTTCGGGCTCATCGGGGCGGGGATGGTCGAGATCATCTGGTGGGTCCGGGGCTTCGTGTTCGGGGAGAAGCGGCAGTTCTGGAAGCGCCCCGTGACTCTCTGACCTTCGCCGAGGGCCTGCGTTATTTGCGCCGAGGGCCTGCGTTATTTGCGCCGAGGGCCTGCGTTCGGGACGCCGAGGGCCTGCGCTCGGGACGCCGAGGGCCTGCGTTAGTTGCGCCGAGGGCCTGCGCTCGGGACGCCGAGGGCCCGCGCTATTTGTGTCGAGGGCCCGGCTCGTGGTCCCGGAAGTGCGGGAAGCCCGCGACCACCTCAATGTGGTGCGGGCTTCTGGTGAGTGGCCGGTCAGATGATCGTGGTGCTCTGGTGGCACCCGGCCTCGGGGACCCAATCGCTGATTCGGTCGGTGGTGAGCATTCGCTCCCCTTTCGGGTCAGTCAGTGACTGACCGGTTGCTCCTGGGCCATGAGGGCCCGGTTACTGCAGGGCCTGGTCACTTGAGGAACAGGTCTTCGTCGGTCATATGAATCTCGCCGGTGAACCACTGGCAAATCATTTCGTTCATCTTCATCTTGTTCTCGCCTCCTTCCTTCTCCTAGGCACATCTCAAGTATGTAGTCGCTACGACTAATATGCAAGCGTGTTGCCAAGCTCGTTCGGGAACATGCTCCTGGCCAAGGTCGGCCTTCGCCCAGGGATTACGCCGCTCGCCAGGGGGCGCCTCATGGGTGCGTTGGCGATTTCCAGTCTCGAACAGGGGCCCTCGGCGCGCGTAACAGGGGCCCTCGGCGGGCGTAAGGCGGGCCCTCGGCGGGCGTAAGGCGGGCCCTCGGC
>CAZZGU010000254.1:0-3464 GCA_964653755.1 uncultured Nigerium sp.
ATGAGCTGCGGCTCGAACGCCTGGATGCCGAGGCGGTGCAGGGTGGGGGCGCGGTTGAGCAGCACGGGGTGTTCTGCGATGACCTCCTCCAGCACATCCCAGACAACCGGACGCTGACGCTCCACCATGCGCTTGGCGGACTTGATGTTCTGCGCCAGGTTCAGGTCGTCGAGTCGCTTCATGACGAACGGCTTGAACAACTCCAACGCCATGTTCTTCGGCAGGCCGCACTGGTGCAGCTTCAGCTGCGGGCCCGCCACGATGACCGACCGGCCGGAGTAGTCGACGCGCTTGCCGAGCAGGTTCTGGCGGAACCGGCCCTGCTTGCCCTTGAGCATGTCGGAGATCGACTTCAGCGGACGGTTGCCCGGGCCGGTGACCGGACGGCCGCGGCGTCCGTTGTCGAACAGCGAGTCCACCGCCTCCTGGAGCATCCGCTTCTCGTTGTTCACGATGATCTCGGGCGCGCCGAGGTCGAGGAGCCGCTTGAGCCGGTTGTTGCGGTTGATGACCCGCCGGTACAGGTCGTTGAGGTCGGAGGTCGCGAACCGGCCGCCGTCGAGCTGCACCATGGGGCGCAGGTCCGGCGGGATGACCGGGACGGCGTCCAGCACCATGCCGATCGGGCGGTTGGTGGTGTTGAGGAAGGCGGAGACCACCTTGAGACGCTTGAGCGCGCGGGTCTTGCGCTGCCCCTTGCCGGTCTGAATCGTTTGGCGCAACGACTCGGACTCGGCCTGGAGGTCGAAGTCCGCGAGCCGGCGTTTGATCGCCTCGGCGCCCATGAATCCCTCGAAGTACTTGCTGAAGCGCGACTTCATCTCACGGTAGAGCACCTCGTCGCCCTCGAGGTCCTGGACCTTGAGCGTCTTGAAGCGCTGCCACACCGCGTCGAGCCGGTCCAGCTCGCGGCGCGTCCGGTCACGCATGAGCTTGACCTCACGCTCGCCCGCGTCCCTGACCCGCTTCTTCAGCTCGGGCTTGCCCTCTTCCTCCAGGGCCGCAACGTCCTCCTCGATCTTCTGCATGCGCGTCTCGATGTCGGTGTTCATCCGCGCCTCGATCTGCTTCCGCTCCACCTCGACCTTGGCCTCGAGCGAGGGCAGGTCACGGTGGCGCGCCTCCTCATCGACCGAGGTGATCATGTAGGCCGCGAAGTAGATGACCTTCTCGAGGTCCTTCGGCGCGATGTCGAGCAGGTAGCCGAGCCGGCTGGGCACACCCTTGAAGTACCAGATGTGGGTCACCGGTGCGGCGAGCTCGATGTGGCCCATCCGGTCGCGCCGGACGTTGCTGCGCGTCACCTCGACGCCGCAGCGCTCGCAGATGATGCCCTTGAACCGGACCCGCTTGTACTTGCCGCAGTAGCACTCCCAGTCGCGGGTCGGACCGAAGATCTTCTCGCAGAACAGGCCGTCACGCTCGGGCTTGAGGGTCCGGTAGTTGATGGTCTCCGGCTTCTTCACCTCACCGTGGCTCCACTCGCGGATCTGGTCCGCGGTGGCAAGCCCGATGCGCAGCTCGTCGTAGAAGTTGACGTCCAGCACGTTGTGTCCTTTTCCCCTTGTGTCAGGAACGGGTGTCTGAGTGGTTCTGGTGACTGAGTGGACCCGCACCGCGGGTGGCCGGCGGCCACCCGCGGGGTCCGCGGGGGTTCCCCCGCGTGTCAGACTTCCTCGAGGCCGGCGAACGAATCGGCGCCCGGGCGGCGGGACAGGTCGATGCCGAACTCCTCGGCCCGATGGTAGTCATCCTCGGAGTCGCGGAACTCGACCACCTGGCCGTCCGAGGAAAGGACCTCGACGTTCAGGCAGAGCGACTTCATTTCCTTGACGAGGACCTTGAACGACTCCGGAATGCCCGGCTCGGGGATGTTCTCGCCCTTGACGATCGCTTCGTAGACCTTGACGCGTCCGGGGACGTCGTCGGACTTGATGGTGAGGAGTTCCTGCAGCGCCCATGCGGCGCCGTAGGCCTCCATCGCCCACACCTCCATCTCGCCGAACCGCTGGCCTCCGAACTGCGCCTTGCCGCCCAGCGGCTGCTGCGTGATCATCGAGTAGGGGCCGGTTGACCGCGCGTGGATCTTGTCGTCAACCAGATGGTGCAGCTTCAGCATGTAGATGTAGCCGACGCCGACGGGGTCGGGGAAGGGCTCGCCGGAGCGTCCGTCGTAGAGACGTGCCTTGCCACCGGCGTCCACGAGCTGGATCCCGTCGCGCTGCGGGAGTCCGTGCTGGAGCAGGCCGCCGATCTCGGCCTCGTTCGCGCCGTCGAACACGGGGGTGGCCAGATTGGTGCGGGGCGGCACCTGGGCGAGGCCGACGTCCTTGAGGCGGTTGGCCCACGGCTCGTCCACGTCCGTGATGTCCCACCCGGAGTGCGCGATCCAGCCGAGATGCGTCTCGAGCACCTGCCCGATGTTCATGCGGCTCGGCACACCCAGCGGGTTGAGCACGATGTCGACGGGCGTTCCGTCCTCGAGGAACGGCATGTCCTCGATCGGGAGGATCTTGCTGATGACGCCCTTGTTGCCATGCCGCCCGGCGAGCTTGTCGCCGTCAGAAATCTTCCGCTTCTGGGCCACGTACACCCGGACGAGTTGGTTGACCCCGGGCGGCAACTCGTCGCCTTCCTCACGGTCGAACACGCGGACGCCGATCACCGTGCCGGTCTCGCCGTGCGGAACCTTCATCGATGTGTCACGGACCTCGCGAGCCTTCTCGCCGAAGATCGCCCGGAGGAGGCGCTCCTCGGGGGTGAGCTCGGTCTCGCCCTTGGGGGTCACCTTGCCGACGAGGATGTCGCCCGTGCCCACTTCGGCGCCGATGCGGACGATGCCGCGCTCGTCGAGATCCGCCAGCATGTCCTCGCCCACGTTGGGGATGTCGCGGGTGATCTCCTCGGCGCCCAGCTTGGTGTCGCGGGCGTCGATCTCGTGCTCCTCGATGTGGATCGAGGTCAGGATGTCGTCCTGCACGAGCCGCTGAGACAGGATGATCGCGTCCTCGTAGTTGTGCCCCTCCCAGGGCATGAACGCGACGAGCAGGTTGCGACCGAGAGCCATCTCGCCATGGTCTGTGCACGCCCCATCAGCGAGGGGTTGGCCCGCCTCGACGCGTTCACCGTCGGCGACGAGCGGACGCTGGTTGATGCACGTGGTCTGGTTCGAGCGGCGGAACTTGTCCAGGCGATAACTGGTCTGGGTGCCATCGTCGTTGAGCACGTCGATGATGTCGGCTGCCACGCTGGTGACCACGCCGGACTTCTCGGCGATGGTCACTTCTCCGGCGTCAACGGCCCCGCGGAACTCCATGCCGGTGCCGACGTAGGGTGCCTCGTTCCGGATGAGGGGGACGGCCTGGCGCTGCATGTTCGCGCCCATGAGGGCACGGGAGGCGTCGTCGTGCTCCAGGAACGGGATCAGGGCGGTGGCCACCGACACCATCTGGCGTGGCGAGACG
>CAZZGU010000255.1:0-3456 GCA_964653755.1 uncultured Nigerium sp.
GCGCAATCCTAGGCCCGCCCGCCGGTTACCCTGTCGCATGACCGCCGACACGCTGAGCCTGACCGTGCTCATCGCTGCCGGCGTGCTCATCGCGGGCATGGTCGCCGTCCGCTTCTCCTACCGGACCGGGATGCCCGGACTCCTGCTCTTCCTCCTCATCGGGGTCGCCATCGGCGAGGCCGGGATGGGGTTGCAGTTCGACGACGCCGACCTCACCCGCACCGTTGGCACCCTCTTCCTGGCGGTCATCCTGGTCGAGGGTGGCCTCACGACGCGCTGGAGCAACTTGCGCCCGGTGCTCGTGCCCGCGAGCGTCCTTGCCAGCGTGGGCATCCTCGCCACCGTCGCCGTCACCACGGCCCTCGTCCTGCTCCTGCTCAGGGTCGACCTCCGCACCGCCCTGATCCTGGGCTCCGTCGCCGCCTCCACGGACGCCGCCGCGACCTTCGCCATCCTCCGGCGGCTGCCGATCCGGGAACGCACCCGCGCCCTCCTCGAGGCCGAGTCGGGCTTCAACGACCCCCCGGTCATCGTGCTGGTCGCCGTCATCACGTCCGACGCGTGGTTCGCCCCCTCGGTGTTGGGGATGGTCTCGATCGGGCTCTACCAGCTCATCCTGGGCGCCGTGACCGGGCTCGCGATCGCCTGGGCGGGCCAGTTCCTGCTCCGGCGAGTGGCGCTCCCCGCGTCCGGGCTCTACCCGCTCGCCATCCTCGCGATCGCCATGGTCGCCTTCTCGCTGGCCGGCGTGCTCGGGGCGTCCGGGCTGCTGGCGTCGTACGTGACGGGCCTGTGGCTCGGCAACGCCCCGCTCCCCCACCTCAGGACGACGCGCGGCTTCGTGGAAGCCCTCGGCTGGCTGTCCCAGATCGGCCTCTTCGTCATGCTGGGCCTGCTGAGCAGCCCCGGCCGCCTGCCGGACGCCCTCCCCGCGGCCCTGGTGGTGGGGGCCGCGCTCACGTTCGTGGCACGCCCCGTCGCCGTGTTGCTGTGCGTCACGCCCTTCCGGATCGGGCTGCGCGAGCAGATGTTTCTCTCGTGGGCGGGGTTGCGGGGAGCGGTCCCGATCGTGCTGGCCACCATCCCCATGACCGTGGGCTTACCGGGGGCCGAACGCGTCTTCGACGTGGTCTTCCTGCTGGTCGTGATGTTCACCCTGATCCAGGGCCCCCTCCTGCCGCTGGTGGCGCGGTGGTCGCGGATCATCGTCCAGGGCACGGGCCAGGAGCTCGACTTCGAGTCCGCCCCGCTCGAGGAGTCCGGGGCCACCGTCCTGAAGTTCGAGATCCCGCCCACCTCACGCCTGGCCGGACTGTATCTGGATGAACTGCGGCTGCCGCGCCGGGTCTCGGTCGCCATGGTGCTGCGCGACCGGGAGGTGCTCGTGCCCGACGCGGACCTGCGCCTGACCGAGCACGACAGCCTCGTGGTGGCGCTGCCCGACCGCGAACTCGCCGCCACCGAGCAGCGGCTCCAGGCCCTCAGCCGGGGCGGCCGGCTCGTGGAGTGGTCCGACGGCCTCCCCGACTGAGACCCGCCCGGACCCGGCGGCCCGACTCGTTATCATGCCGATGCCACCCCCATCACGCCGGGCCACGTGGCGCATCAGCACCAGGAGGGTACGACCCATGGCACCAGAGTCCACCGTCGGGACCAAGCTCACCACCCTGCGCCAGTCGCTCAACCTCTCGGTCGAGGAGCTCGCCGAGCGCTGCGGGTGTTCGCCGACGATCATCAACGGGCTCGAGGCCGGCGAACTGGCCCCCTCGCTGGCTCCCCTGATCAAGCTGACCCGGGCCCTCGGCGTCCGGCTCGGCACGCTGCTCGACGACGAACCGTCGCTCGGCCCCGTCGTCACGCGCGCCGGCGACGCCGAGGCCGCCACCCGGCTCAAGTCCCTCGAAACCTCGTCGGACGCCGGCGTCCTGACCTTCCACTCGCTGGCCGCCTCGAAGGCGTCCCGCCACATGGAGCCGTTCCTCATCGACGTCCAGCCGGGCGTCGAGGAGCGGCGCGTGCTCTCCAGCCACGAGGGCGAGGAGTTCATCTACGTGCTGACCGGCGCCATCCACATCGAGTACGGCAGATCGGAGATGGTGCTGGAGGAGGGCGACAGCGTCTACTTCGACTCGATCGTGCCCCACCTCGTCCACGCGCACGGCGACCTGCCGGCGCGCATCCTCGCCGTCGTCCACGTGCCGGCGTGAGCCCCGCCATGGAACTCCACACCGATCTGGCGCTGGGCCCGTACTTCGAGCGGCGCGTCGCCTCCCAGCCCGACCACGACTTCATCGTCTACCCCGACCGGGGGCTGCGCTGGACCTATGGCCAGTTCGACGAGCGCTGCGACCGCCTCGCCAAGGGTCTGCTCGCCATCGGCATCGGCAAGGGCGACCACGTCGGCATCTGGGCCCGCAACGTCCCCGACTGGCTGACCTTCCTGTTCGCCACGGCCAAGATCGGCGCCATCCTGGTCACGGTCAACCCCGTGTACAAGGAACACGAACTCGCCTACGTGATCGAGCAGTCCGACATGAAGGCCCTCGTCATCATCGACGCCTTCCGCGACGTGGACTACCTGCGGATCCTGCGCTCGCTGGTCCCCGAGGCCCTCATCCAGCCGCGCGGCCACCTCGACTCCCCCCGCTTCCCGCGGCTGAAGTCGTTGATCTACATGGGCCCCGAGAAGCACCGCGGCTTCTACGCCGTGCCCGAGCTGCTGGTCCTCGGAGACAACCTGCCGGACGAGCCCCTGCGCGCGGTCACCGCGTCGCTTGAGGCCGACGAGGTCATCAACATGCAGTACACCTCGGGCACCACCGGGTTCCCCAAGGGCGTCATGCTGACCAGCATCAACATCGTCAACAACGGCTTCTACATCGGCGAACGGCAGAACCTCTCCCCCGCCGACCGGGTCGTCCTGCCGGTGCCTCTGTTCCACTGCTTCGGCCTCGTCCTCGGGATCATGGCGATCCTGACCCACGGCTCCACCGCGGTGATGGTCGAGTCGTTCGACCCCGTGATCACCCTCGCCGCCGTCGAGAAGGAGAGGGCCACCGCCCTCTACGGCGTGCCGACCATGTTCATCGCCGAACTGGCGCACCCCATGTTCGACCTGTTCGACCTCTCCTCGCTGCGGACCGGCATCATGGCCGGCTCGCCGTGCCCCATCGAGACGATGCGGCAGGTCATCGACCGCATGCACGCCTCCGAGATGACGATCTGCTACGGGCTCACCGAGGCCTCGCCCGTCTTCATGCAGACCAGGGTCGACGACACCATCGAACGCAAGTGCGAGACGATCGGCACGCGCCACGAGCAGGTCGAGGTGCGCGTCGTCGACCCCGAGACAGGCCTGGACTGCCCGCCCGGGGTCCCGGGCGAGTTCCTCTGCCGCGGCTACAACATCATGAAGGGCTACTACAAGATGCCCGCGGCCACTGCGGCCGTCATCGA
>CAZZGU010000256.1:0-2642 GCA_964653755.1 uncultured Nigerium sp.
CGCCGCTCTTCCAGCACAGTCCAAGCCCCACCCTGCTGCCCGCAACGAAGAACGGCATCACCGCAGGCAGGTCGATCGCTCGCACCCTGACCAGGAGGGGGATCCGGAAGACGCGCGCCATCTCGAGCAACTGCCGGTCGGTGCGGTCGATCCCCTCGAGGACGTTCACGTAGGTCACCGGGAGAACGATGAGGAAGCTGATCACCAGGGAGAGCGTGCCGCTGCCGGTCCACATGAGCACGAGAACAATGAAGCTGACCACCGGGACGTTCCTGGCGACCAGGAAGAGCGGGGCGAGAAGGTCTCGCACCAGGCGGGAGGCGCCGCTGGCCGCTGCGAGCACGACACCGGCGGCGGTGGCGAGCAGGAAGCCCGCGATGATCCGGGCAGAGGAGTGACCCACGGCCGCCCAGAACTCTCCCGTGCCGATCAACCCCGCGAGGGCTCCGACGACCGCGACGGGGGTGGCCAGGAGGAGTTCCTGCGCGATCAGACGAGCCGCCAACTCCCAGACTGCGAGCCAGAACCCGATGACGAGGAGGAGCCCGACCCTCCTCCCGCTAGGGCTGGTGGTAGAAGTCATCGCCTGGCATCGCCCCTCCCACCGATGCGGGGTTGGCTCGGAAGAGCACCTCGAGGTAGCCCGTGAGCTTCACCCTCATCTGGTCGCCGGTCAAGAAGGTGACGTGGCTCATCGGGATGGCCGCGGCAGCGACCACCGGGTCGGGCGCGAGCCCATACCTTGCCACCAGTTCCGCCGCCCCCGCGACGTCGGTGTTCACGAACCGGATCGAGGCCTCGTAATCGGCCAGGAAGTCCGTCAACAAGCCCGGATTCCGGGTCGCCCACCGGCTGTCGGCGATCGCCACTCCCATCACGAGCCCGGCGCCGTCGCTGACGCTCTCCCACTCCTCGTTGAGGTCGAGTGCGACGCGCACGGAGGGATTCTGTGCCTGGACGACGGCGACGAACGGCTGAGGCAGCAGCGCCACCACGTCGGCACCGCCGGCCAGCAGCGCGGCCAGTTCGGTGTGTTCGCTCTTCCATTCCAGAGCCACGTCGACGCCCGGCTCAAGTCCGTTCCTGCGAAGGATGTGCTCCAGGCAGTACTGGGGTGAGGCCCCCTTGCCTGTCGCGAAGACGGTTCTGCCCCGGAGGTCGGCCACGGACCCGACCGTCCGGCCACTCTCCACGACGTAGAGGGCACCCAGGGTGTTGACAGCGACTACCCGAACGGCGCCTTCCGTCCTGCGATGGAGGACCGCCGCCAGGTTCGCGGGCACCATCGCGATGTCGACCTCCCCGCGCACCACCCGGGGGACGATCTCATCGGGCGTCCCGAGCATGGTCACCCGGTAGTCGTGCCGGGAGCGGCCGGACTCCGCATCGCTCATCAGCCCGACCAGACCCATGGTCGTCGGTCCCTTCAGTGACGCGATGCGGACGGACGACTGCGCGCGCGGCGGCGCTGGCGACGTGGGCGTGCCGCACGCGGAGAGGATCGCGAGCGTGACCAACAGGGTCACGGCGACGCCGGCGTGTCGCACAGCCATCACGGGTCCTCGGGGATGGGCCGGCCCGCGCCGGCCGACTTGGGCTGACTGGGTGTGATCATAGGCCCGTCGCGGTGAGGCTCGCTCGGGGACGGTTCAGCCCCCCGGAATTCCGGGGGGCTGAACCGTCGTTCTCAGCGCAGGTCGCCGATGTCGAACTCGTCGAGCGGCACCGAGGGGTTGGTCCCTGCGATGTCGTAGTCGAACGGGTCGTAGGAGAGGTCGTAGGCCGCCGCACGCGCCTCGGCTGTGGGCTCCACCCTGATGTTGCGGTACCGGTCCAGACCCGTGCCCGCCGGGATGAGCTTGCCCAGGATGACGTTCTCCTTCAGCCCGCGCAGGGAGTCCGACTTGGCGTGGATCGCCGCATCGGTCAGCACCTTGGTCGTCTCCTGGAAGGACGCCGCCGAAAGCCAGGACTCGGTGGCCAGCGATGCCTTGGTGATGCCCATGAGCACCGGACGACCCTGGGCCGGGGTCCGGCCCTCGGTGACCGCGCTCCGGTTCTCCGATTCGAACAGCTTCCGGTCGACGAGGTCACCCGGCAGGATCGCGGTGTCCCCCGACTCGATGACCGTGACCCGGCGCAGCATCTGCCGGATGATGATCTCGATGTGCTTGTCGTGGATGGGCGCCCCCTGCGTCCGGTACACCGCCTGCACCTCCTCGACCATGTGCTCCTGCACGCGCCGCAGGCCGTTCACCCGCAGGATGTCCTGCGGATCCAGCGTTCCGGCGTACAGCTGCTGGCCGGCCATGACGTGTTCACCGTCGCCCACCGAGTGCCGGACCAGGCTCGCGTCCTCCCACTCGAGGCGCACGCGCCGCGGCAGCGGGTACTCCAGGTCCTCCTCGCCGTCGTCGCGGACGATGACCAGCTTGCGGCTGCGGTCACCCTCCTCGATGCGGACGCGGCCGGACGCCTCGGCGATCGGGGCTTTGCCCTTCGGGGTGCGTGCCTCGAAGAGCTCCACGACGCGCGGAAGGCCCTGCGTGATGTCGTCGCCGCTTGCCACGCCGCCCGTATGGAACGTGCGCATCGTCAACTGCGTGCCCGGCTCGCCGATGGACTGCGCGGCGATGATGCCG
>CAZZGU010000256.1:2652-3443 GCA_964653755.1 uncultured Nigerium sp.
CGTCGTCGCGGACGATGACCAGCTTGCGCGTGCGGTCACCCTCCTCGATGCGGACGCGGCCGGACGCCTCGGCGATCGGGGCCTTGCCCTTGGGCGTCCGGGCCTCGAACAGCTCGCCGACACGCGGCAGGCCCTGGGTGATGTCGTCACCGGCCACACCACCGGTGTGGAAGGTACGCATCGTCAGCTGGGTGCCGGGCTCGCCGATGGACTGCGCGGCGACGATCCCGACCGCCTCGCCCACGTCGACGATCTTGCCGGACGCCAGCGAACGTCCGTAGCACAGGGCGCACGTGCCAAGCGCCGACTCGCACGTGAGCACGGAGCGCACCCTGACCTCTGTGATGCCCGCGGCAATGAGCTTCCTGATCACCGCGTCGCCGAGGTCGATCCCGGCCTCGGCCAGGACCGCGCCGTCGGCATCCACGACGTCCCTCGCGAGCGTCCGTGCGTACACCGAGGTGTCAAGGTTGTGCGCCGGCACGGTGTTCCCGTCCCGGCCCACCGCCACGATCGACCGGGTCAAGCCGCGATCGGTGCCGCAGTCCTCCTCACGGATGATGACGTCCTGGGAGACATCGACGAGCCGGCGGGTGAGGTAGCCGGAGTCCGCCGTCCGCAGGGCGGTGTCGGCCTGGCCCTTGCGGCCGCCGTGCGTCGAGATGAAGTACTCGAGCACGGACAGTCCCTCGCGGAAGTTCGACTTGATGGGTCGCGCGATGATCTCACCCTTGGGGTTCGCCACGAGACCACGCATGGCCGCGATCTGGCGCATCTGGGTCATGTTCCCG
>CAZZGU010000257.1:0-3440 GCA_964653755.1 uncultured Nigerium sp.
CTCCTCGTCGAGGGTCCCATCCAGTTCGACGCCGCCGTGGACGAGATCGTCGCCAGGAAGAAGCTGCCCGGCTCCCCCGTCGCCGGCCGGGCCACCGTCTTCATCTTCCCGGACCTCAACACCGGCAACAACACCTACAAGGCCGTCCAGCGCACCGCCGGCGCGGTCGCCGTGGGGCCGGTCCTGCAGGGGCTCAACAAACCGGTGAACGACCTGTCCCGCGGCGCGCTCGTCGAGGACATCGTCAACACGATCGCCATCACCGCCATCCAGGCCCAACAGGGCTGACGGGCCAGAACCGCTGACAAAGGAGTCACACCCATGAGCATGCCCATCCTCCTCCTGAACGCAGGGTCGTCCTCGATCAAGTACCAGGTCATCGACGCCGACGACGAGTCGGTGCTCGCGACGGGCCTGATCGAGAAGATCGGCCTGAAGGACAGCCGCCTGATGCACGAGGTGGACGGCAAGGAGTTCCCCTACGTGCACCGCATGGCCGACCACGAGATCGCCCTCTCGGCGATGGTCCACATGTTCAACGAACACGGACCGAACCTGGAGGACGTCACGGCCGTCGGACACCGGACGGTCCACGGAGGTGACCGCTTCGACCGCACCGTCGTCATCGACGACCGCGTCATCGAGGCCCTCATCGACCTCTCCCCGCTGGCCCCCCTGCACAACCCGCCCGGCATCGCCGGAATCCGGGCCGCGCAGCACCAACTGCCGGACGTCCCCCACGTCGCGATCTTCGACACGGCGTTCTTCGCCCACCTGCCCGCCGAGGCCTACACCTACGCCCTCGACCACGAGATGGCCAAGAAGCTGGGCATCCGGCGGTACGGCTTCCACGGCACGTCGCACAACTACGTGTCGCACAAGATGGCCGAATACCTGGGCGCCGAGTACGACGACCTCAGGATGATCGTCTGCCACCTCGGCAACGGGGCGTCCGTCTCGGCCATCAAGGGCGGCCAGCCCATCGAGACCTCCATGGGCCTCACCCCCCTGCAGGGCCTCGTGATGGGCACCCGTTGCGGCGACATCGATCCGGGCCTCCACGCCTACCTGCACCGGGCGACCGACCTCGGCTTCACCGACCTCGACAACCTGCTCAACAAGAAGTCGGGCATGCTCGGGCTCACGGGCTCCAGCGACATGCGCGACGTCCAGGCCAGGATCGACGACGGCGACGAGCAGGCGAAGCTGGGCTTCGACGTCTACATCCACCGCCTGATCGGCTACATCGGCAACTACATGGCCCAGCTGGGTGGCGTCGACGCCATCGCGTTCACCGCCGGTGTCGGCGAGAACTCCGTCGAGGTGCGCAAGGCCGTCTGCGAACGGCTCGCCGGCCTGGGCGTGAAGCTGGACGAGGAGGCCAACAAGGTCCGCAGCAAGCAGCCGCGTCGCATCACCCTGGAGGATTCGGCGATCACGGTGTGCGTCGTCCCGACCAACGAGGAATTGCAGATGGCGCGCGAGGTCAAGGCCGTCGTCGCCGCCGGCTGACGCCGACCGGCACCGGACAACCCCCCGGAGGGGCCGGGTCCTGCGGGGCCCGGCCCCTCCTGCGTCCCCGGCCGTCCGTCGGCGACGCGTAGTAGCGTGACCCCATGGCTACAGCACTGGTCACCGGCGGAACCTCCGGCCTCGGGGCGGCCTTCGCGCGACAACTTGCGGCCCGTGGCGACGACCTCGTGCTGGTGGCCCGCGACGCTGACCGGCTCGCGGCCGTGGCGGACGAACTGAGCCGCGCCCACGGCGTCCGGGTCGAGGTGCTGGCGGCGGACCTCGGCGTCCGCGCCGACCTGCAGCGCGTCGCCGACCGCCTCGAGGACGCCGCGCGTCCGATCGACCTGCTCATCAACAACGCCGGCTACGGCCTCCACGCCTCGCTGCTGGACCCGGACTGGGAAGAACACGCCAGGGCCTGGGAGGTGATGTGTCTCGCGGTCGTCGTTCTGGGCGGAGCGGCCGGGCGCGCCATGCGGACGCGGGGTCGGGGCCGCATCATCAACGTGGCCTCGCTGGCCGCGTGGATCACGCAGGGCGGTTACTCGCCGGTCAAGGCCTACGTCAAGATCTACTCCGAAGGCCTGTCCAACGAGCTGCACGGAACCGGCGTGACCGTCACCGCCCTGTGCCCGGGGTGGGTGCGGACCGAGTTCCACGAGCGGGCCGGCATCAGGACCGCCGGGATCCCCGAATGGATCTGGGTGGACGCCGAGCGTTGTGCGCGCGAGGCCCTGACCGACGCGGAGAGGGGGCGGGTGATCTCCATCCCGACCAGGCGGTGGAGGGTGGCCGCCTTCGCGCTGGCCCGTGCGCCGCGGACGGCCGTCCGCTGGGTCTCCCGGACCCTGACCCGGAGCCGCGCCTGAGGCCGTCCGGCTCCGGACACGCGTCACCTGTCGTAGGCGCGTTCACCTGCGCTCCGGACACGCGTCACCTGCCGTAGGCGCGTTCACCTGCGACACATCGCAGGTGAACGCACAGACGACAGGCAAAGGGGACTCGCGAGGCGTCCCGGGACACGGCGGCGGGACCACTCACACCCACCTGGGAGACGGATGCTCCCGCCGCGCTGATCAAACCGATCCCGTAGCCCTAGACTGCCGAGTGGACATGTGGTCAACCCCATCGAGGAGCGCGTCGTGAGTGATGATCTCGGCAAGTACTCCGACGCCCCGCAGGCAGCCGGTCGACTGGTCGCCCAGAAGCTCGTCATGAAGCCGTACGTGTGGTCGGCGTTGCGCGTCCACATCCACGGTGAGCGGCATCTGGAGGGTCTCGAAGCCCCCTTCATCGCGATCGCCAATCACAGCTCCCACCTGGACGCCACCCTGATCTTCGGCGCACTGCCGCGACGACTCTCCCGCAACCTCTCCGCGGGCGCGGCCGCCGACTACTTCTTCAACGAGAAGATCAAGTCGCTGGGCACCCGCCTGTTCTTCAATGCCTATCCCGTCGACCGCGGTGGGATGCGCGCGCATCGGGGCATGTCCGCCCGTCTGCTCGACGACAGCGTCCCGCTGCTGCTGTTCCCCGAGGGCACCCGTAGCCGCACGGGCGCGATGGGCAAGTTCAAGACGGGGGTGGCCGGGCTGAGCATCTCCCACAACGTTCCCGTCCTCCCGATCGCGCTCGTCGGCGCGTACGCCGCGATGCCGTACGGCGCCAAGCTCCCCGTGCCCGGACGGCCGCACGTCCACGTCGTCTTCGGGACGCCGCTGCGCGCCGCCCCCGGGGAGATCGCCCACCAGTTCTCCGAACGGCTCTACCGCTACGTCGTCGAACTCCATGACACCACCGCGCGCGCCTACGGGATGCCCACGCAGGCCGACTTCCACCGGGCGGTCGCGCTGCGCGCGGCAGCCCAGCGCGACCAACCCCAGTTGCCGGCGCGCGAGCGCGCCGCGGACGAGGCCAGCGCCGAC
>CAZZGU010000258.1:0-3393 GCA_964653755.1 uncultured Nigerium sp.
GTCACCGCCGAGGGCGCCGGCCCAGAACAGGCCGGAGAGCACCGACAGTCCGATGACGACGGGCCAGTTGGTGACCGGGTCGTTGAGGTAGTCGTTGAAGCCGATGGCCAGGAACTGTTTCAGCAGGACGGCCACCCAGAAGACCGGCAGGGAGTAGAGGACGAACGAGACGAAGGTGATCGCGTAGTCGAAGGTCGTGTACTGGCGCAGCGCGCTGACGAGGCCGACCGTCACACCCAGGAGGATCGAGATGATCGTGGCGCTGAAGACGAGCTGGACCGAGGTGGCGATGGCGCCGCCGAGCATCGCGCTGACCGGCTGGCCGTAGCGCCAGGCCGTCCCCGGGTCGCCCTGGACGAAGCTGGTCAGCCAGTCCCAGTAACGCACGTACCACGGCTGGTCGAGCTGGAGCAGGGCGATGCGCTGGGCGATGAGCTCCGCCTTGTTGGGCGCGGTGCTCGCGCGCAGGTCGTCCAGGGGGTCCAGGGCGAGGTTGAGCATGCCGTACATGAGGAATGACAGCAGCAGCAGGATGCCCAGGGCGATGGCCAGCCGACGGGCCAGATAGCGAGTCATGGGTGTGTCACCAGATCTGGGCGCGTCCCGCGCACCAATTGGGGGATGTCAATTCGATGGCCCAACCGGCGGTGGGGCGCCAGGAGAGTCCTGGCGCCCCACCGCGTGATCGGTGTCAGTCGGGGAGTGAGGTCAGGAGACCTTCCACTCCCAGAAGTTCCAGAAGATGGTCGGCGAGATCGAGATCGGATCGATGCCCTCCAGGGTGGCGGCGTGCGCCGTCACGGCCGGGAACTGGAAGATCGTCAACCCGAAGGCGTCGTCGACGAGGATCTTCTCGATCTCCTCGTTGATGGCCTTCTGGCGGGCCGGGTCGAGTTCGCTCTGCAGCTCGTTGTAGAGCTCGTTGACGCGCGGGCTGACGTAACCGCCGAAGTTGTTGACGCCGGCCGGCCTGCCGTCGGCAGCCGAACGGTAGTTGGCGTCGGCCTCGGTGATGGCGGTGGATGTCGACTGCCAGCCGAACAGGGATGCGTCGTAGCTCTTGTCGCCGAGCTTCTCGCCCCAGTTCGGAGCGCCGTTGTCGACGACGACGAAGCCGGCGGCCTCGGCGGACTCCTTGATCAGCTGGAACTGCTGGATGCGGCGCGTGTTGGTCTGCGCGTACAGGACGCGGACGGTCGGAGCCGTCACGCCGGCCTGGGCCAGCAGCTCCTTGGCCTTGTCGACGTTGTCGCCGCCACCGTAGACCGTGGACATCCCGTTGGCCGTCACGACGTCGGCGTAGTTTGGTGAGCCGGGCAGGGTGTTGAAGGAGTTGCGGAGCTCGGCCTCGGGGTTGAGCGGCTTGATGATCCGGTCGATGATCTTCGCGCGCGGCACCGTCTGGAGGAACGCCTGCCGGACGAGCTTCGCCTTCTCCGCGTCGCCGCCGTACGTGGCCGGGTCGAACGGGCCGCCGTTGTTGAACGTGAGGTCGATGTGCTCGTACGTGCCTTCGACGTCGCTGATGACGGTGACGTCCTTGAGTTCGGTGAGGGCGGTGAGCACGTCGGCGGTCGACTGCGGCGAGATCAGCTGGACCTCGCCGTTCTGCAGGGCCTGCACGGCCGCCATCGGGTCCTCGTTGTAGCGGACGGTGATCTTGTCGACCGCGGGGACGTGGGAGCCCTTGTAGTTCTCGTT
Source organism: uncultured Nigerium sp. (assembly GCA_964653755.1). Taxonomy (GTDB): domain Bacteria; phylum Actinomycetota; class Actinomycetes; order Propionibacteriales; family Propionibacteriaceae; genus Propioniciclava. Next base: position 1,702 of record CAZZGU010000258.1, read on the forward strand.
CTTGGCGACCGTGAGGTACTCGTTCTTCTTGTACTCGGTCATCTTGTAGGGTCCGTTGACCACGAGCAGGTCGGGGTCGGCGGGGAGTTCGGTGTAGTTCCAGTCCAGGTTCCACACGTTGGCGATCTTGCTCAGCGCCGCGTTGTCCTTGTTCTTGAACGCGTCGATGATCGCCTGCTGACCCGCGGCGGCGTCCGTGGTGCCGAGCGCGCGCTTGGCCACGATGTGGGCGGGCAGGCCGGGCGTGAGGATGGCCTTGTCCCAGTCACCGAAGATCTTGGAGTACTTGTACGTCATCGACTTGCCGTCGTCGGTGATCTCGGGGAACTCGGTGATGAGTGCGAGGCTGGGGGTCGAGGCGTCGAAGAAGACCTTGCCTTCCTCGGTCGTCTTCATCGTCCCGTCCTCGTTGTAGAGGCCATCGACCTCGGCAGAGTCGGTGATCGTGTTGTAGAGGCCGCTCTGGGCGGCGTACGAGAGCACGAGGTCGGCGGCGGTGACGGGCGTGCCGTCCGACCACTGCGCGGTGTCGGCGAAGGTCACCTTGACGCTCAACGGCTCGTCCGCAACCTTCTCGTAGCTGGCGAAGCCCTCGTTGGCCTGCACCTCAAGGTTGTTGTCGTAGTACGTGACCGCGTCGCTGGTCAGGTACACGATGTTGGCGTTGGCCGTCGCGTTTCCGAAGGTCGTCACGTTGTTGTACGAGTAGAACGGCTGGTTCCACATGACGCTGACGGTCGACTCGGTGTTGACCTGCCCCCCCTGACCGGTCGACGGCTGCGGGGTGCAGGCGCTGAAGGCCAGCGTCCCCGCCACGACGGTGGCGGCCGCAGCGAGAAGCTTGCGGTTGCTCAATGTTCCTCCATGGATTGTTCGTTGGTTCCCCGGCCTGCGGCACCGCGATGTCCGGCCTTCCGAGGTGGGAAAGGTCCAGCCCAAGGTACCCAGCGCGTCAAGTCGATCGCGTGCGGCGGTTACGACGCCGAGCCTTCGTTACCCAACAGCAACGATCACCGAGGGGACGGCACCGCGCACGCTTCGCGCACCCAGTCAGCGCCGGTTCACCACCACCGTGCCCAGCAGCACGTCGCTGAGGCCACGGCGGTCGGCGCCGATCACGGCGGCCGGAAGCACGAGGCAGATCATGGCGGTGCGCGCGAGCGCCCGGGCCCAGCCGATCTGCCGCCCACCGACGCGGATGACACCGATCCTGGCCAGGAGTTGGCCGAAACTGCCGCCGGCAAGCGCCGTGAGCACCGCCTTCTGCACGAAGAAGACCGCGAGGATCATCCAGGCCCGCCACCCGGATTCCCGCATCACGCCCGGCCCGAACAGCCCGATGGCGACGACCATGGACGCCCCCCAGTCAACGACGAGGGCGGCCAGCCGCGACCGCCAGGACGCCAGCGAGCCGCGTCCGGAGGCGGGCAGGCCGAGCGACTGCCCGGGGTACGGGTCGGCGTCCGGCAGGGAGGTCACCCGCGAGAGCATAACCCAGGGCGTGTAACGCCCCCGAAACACTGGCGCAACTGGCCGGTGACGTGGGATTACTAGCGTTATCGCCGTTGCCCCACACACCATCGGAGGAAAGATGTTCCACGACGCCGACGCACTGTTGGCCTTTGTCAAGGATGAAGGAGTCGAGACGATCGACGTCCGGTTCTGCGACCTGCCGGGGGTCATGCAGCACTT
>CAZZGU010000259.1:0-433 GCA_964653755.1 uncultured Nigerium sp.
GGGTGTGGCCATGGCAACTGCACGATCTGAGGATCTGGTCATCAGGGCAGCCGAACCGGGCGATGATGCCCAGGTGGTGGCGCTGCTGCGCGCCTCGCTGGGCAAGGCGGACGACCCGCACTACGAGGCCTTCCTGGACTGGAAGCACCGCCAGAACGTGTTCGGGGTGTCCCCGGCCTGGGTGGCCCTGCACGAGGGGCGCCTGGTCGGGTACCGGACGTTCCTGCGCTGGCGCTTCGTGAGCGCCGAGGGGAAGCCGGCCAAGGAGAAGAAGATCCGGGCCGTCCGGGCCGTCGACACCGCCACCGACCCGGAGTACCAGGGGCTGGGCATCTTCCGGACGCTGACCCTGCGCGGGGTCGCCGAGCTCACGCTGGCCGGGGACGGGATCGTCTTCAACACCCCCAACGACCAGAGCCGGCCCGGCTACCTG
>CAZZGU010000259.1:443-3372 GCA_964653755.1 uncultured Nigerium sp.
AGGCCGCGTTCGCTGGCGCGGATGGTGACCTCCCGCGTCCCGGCGTCGCTGTGGTCGGAGGAGACGTCGGTGGGCCTGCCGGCCCGCGAGGCGTTCACGGACCGGCCGCTGGCCGGCGCGCTGCTGCGGCACGCGCCTGACCAGGGGTTCCGGACCGACCGGACGCCGGAGTACCTGGCGTGGCGGACGTCCTTCGCTGCGTTGAACTACCGGGTGCTGCTGGTCTCGGACGCCGACCCCGCCGAGGGCGGGATCGTGTTCCGGCTGCGCCGGCGCGGGGACACGATCGAGGCCGCCGTGATTGAGCAGTTGGTGCCGGACTGGCCGACGGGAGCCGGGCTGGTGCGTCGGATGCTGAAGCTCACCGGGGCGGATTACGCGATCGGGCTGCGGACAGGTCCGCACGCGGGGCTGGTGCCGCTGCCGAAGCAGGGTCCGCTGCTGACGACGCGGCCGCTTGCGTCGGCGCCGCCGGAGCCCTCGGCGTGGGCGCTGACCCTGGGCGACGTGGAGCTGTTCTGAGGAGTTGGGGTGCCGCAACTTCCTGACCGCCTCAAGAGGGGGCTCTCGCGGGCGGCGCGGGGGGAGCGCCGGCGTCCGGTGCTGCAGGGACTGCACCACGCGGCCGTCGCCGCGGAGACGGCGGCGGCGCGGGTGGCGGCGTCCGGGAGGCGGGTCGAACCCGTCGACCCGGGGAACGTGACGCTGGCGATCAAGACCTTCGAGCGACCCGAGGTGCTGCGGCGGATGCTGGGCAGCGTGCGGGCGGTCTACTCCGGTCCGATCGTGGTGGCCGACGACAGCGCCGAGGCGTTCGTGGCGGAGGACCCGGGCGTGCGGGTGCTGCGGCTGCCGTTCGACTCGGGGGTGGGAGCCGGGCGAAACGCGGTGACGACGGAGTACCTGTGGATGGCGGACGACGACATGATCCTGCTGCCGGACTTCGACATCGCCCGCGTCGTGGCCTACCTGGAGCGCAATCCCGAGGTCGACCTGTGCGGGGGGCGCGTGGTGAACCTGCCGCAGATGACGAGCGCCGACTACCTCACGAGCGGGCTGTTCGCCTACGAGGGGGAGCCGCGGCGTCCGCGGGGGAGTCTGATCGACGGGCTGCCGGTCTCGGACAAGGTGCCCAACTTCTACGTCGCGCGGACGGCGGCGTTGCGGGAGGTCCGGTACGACGACCGGCTGAAGCGCGTCGACCACACCGACTTCTTCACGACCGCGTACGGGCGGCTGCTGTGCGTGTACGACGCGGCGATGGTGTGCCTGCACGCGCACTCCTACTTCGACCCGCACTACCTGGCGTTCCGCCAGGACACGGCCGCCGATCTGGCCCACCTGGGGCAGAAGTGGGGCGGCCGGGGGGTGGTGGCGGCTGAGGGCGTCGAGGGCGTCGAGTTGGACGCCCGGCAGCGGGCCGTGTTCCATCGCGCCGCGTTGCAGGTCGTGGCGGACGACCTGGGCGTCGGGGTGGCGCTGGCGGAGGACGGCGATGTGGTGTCGGTCGCGGTGGCGGACGCCGAGCGCCCCCGGCTGGTCGAGGGCTTGGTGGCGCTCGGCTGGCGGGGGAGTGGCAGGCGGCTGGTGAGCCCGGTGTGGGGGGAGGTGTCTGTGCGGGGCGGCGCGGTGCCGGCTTCCGCCCCCTCCACGCCCCCCGTCGCCGTGGCCGGGGGACCGGGGCGGGTGCGCTGGAGCGACCGGGCCGCCTGGGTGGACGCCGGCGAGGTCTTGCTGGTCGCGGCGCTGCCGCTGGGGCCGGTGTACACGCTCGCGCCGCCGGGGGACGTGATCTGGGAGGTCGTCGGGCCTGACGGGGCGGAAGTGGACGCCGTCGTCGCCGAGGTCGTTTCGGCGTTCGAGGACGTGCCTGAGGGGGCGGAGCGGCAGATCCGGGAGCACCTCGACGTCCTGGTGGCGCGGGGGCTGATGGTGCGGGGCTGACGGCACCTCGCCACGGCACCTCGACGCCGTTCACCTGCCGCAGCGCCGTTTACCCGCGATGTGTCGCAGGTGAATGCCGGTACGGCAGGTGAGCGCGTTCGGGACGGCAGGTGAACGCCGGTACGGCAGGTGAGCGCGTTCCGGACGGCAGGTGAATGCCGCTATGACGGGTGAGGGCGTTCCGGACGGCAGGTGAACCGGGACCGTCGGCGTCCGACTACAAGCCACGGACCCTGATCTCGAACACCGCGGGCCACATCTTGCCGGTGACGAAGAGGCGGCCGGTGGCGTGGTCGTAGGCGATGCCGTTCAGCACACCGGTCTGGAGCGGCCACAGCTGGCTCCACCGCCAGTGGTCCAGCAGGCCGGTGAGGTCGAGGTAGCCGACGACCTGGCCCGTATTGGGGGAGATGCGCGCGATCCGGTCGGTCTGGTAGACGTTCGCCCAGATCTCACCCTCGACGTACTCCAGTTCGTTGAGCTGGGGGACGGGGCCGTTGGAGTCGACGACTGTCATGCGTCGGGTCTCTGTGAGGGTGTCGGGGTCGAGGAAGCGCAAGGCGGCGGTGCCGTCGCTCAGGATGAGTTGCCGGCCGTCGTAGGTCAGGCCCCAGCCCTCACCGGGGTAGGTGAACTCGCCGAGCTGGTCCAGGGAGTCGCGGTCGTGGATGAAGCCGAGTCCGGTGGTCCAGGTGAGCTGGATGAGGCGGTCGTCCACGAGGGCGAGCCCTTCGCCGTAGTGCTCGTCGGCGAGGTTGTGGCGCTGGAGCACCGCTCCCGTGCCGACGTGTGTGCGGCGCAGGCTGGAGTGCCCGAGGCGTCCGGTGCTCTCGTAGAAGGCGCCGTCGTCGTAGAGCAGGCCCTGGGTGGAAGCGCGGAAGTCGTGGGGAAAGATCCTGACGACCTCGTAGGCGGCACCCGGCGAGCCCGCGTTCGGCGTCCGCAGGGGCCAGAGCGACAGGGCGATCAGGGGGAGCACGAGAAC
>CAZZGU010000260.1:0-3354 GCA_964653755.1 uncultured Nigerium sp.
CACGCCGAAGTCGTCCAGCACGCGCGCGATGCGCAGCTTGTCGTGGACCGTCAGCCGCAACCCCTCCTGCTGCGCGCCGTCGCGCAGCGTGGTGTCGTAGATGTGGAAGACGTCCGGGGCAACCGGCAGCGTGGTCATGGACGGAGACCTCCGAGAGGGGTTGGGGGCTGGACGTGGTCCAGTGGCACGGGGCCGATTGTCCCGGTCTGGCGGACGCCGGCGTCCGCCTCTCGCCCGCCGAGACGCGCGGCGCCATCCGCCGACTCGGGTGGGGCGGGCCTAGACTGCCACGCATGACCGACCTCGCTGACCAGATCAGCTCGGCCGCCTTCGCCGCCCTGGCACTGGCCCGCCACGACGACCGCCTCGAACGGCTGTCGGGGATCGTGCTCCAGGGCGGCGCCTATCGTTTCTACCCCGTGGTCCGACCCGGGGTGCCGCTCGACCTCGTCGTCCCCGTCGGGGTGCCGTCGGACCGCGTCGACTTCGGCGCACTCGTCCTGCAGGCGGGGAGCGCGGGGCTCGTCTGGCGCGACTCGGTCGGCACCACCCGGACTTCCTCCGTCACCCTCGACGGCCACTCGCGCGCCTGGTGGGCGCCGTTGACCCTCGGCGGGGAGCAGTGGGTGCGGATCGACGTGTCCGACGAACTGGCGGGCTTCGCAGTGCTGCTCCCGCCCATGGCCACGACGGACCTCCGCATGGAGCTCGTCCGACGACTCCGGGCCCACCACCGTCCGAGCGGCGGGCACGCGACGGCGCCCCTGCTGCCGCCGGAACCGGCGCCGGTGGCGCGGCCGGCGGTGATGTTCCCGGCGTGGACGCCCGACGCCCGGCCCGACGCCCAGCCCGGAGCCCAGCCCGGAGGCCAGCCCGGCAGCGACGACGACACGCTGCGGCACGCACCCGTGCCGGGCCAAGGCGTGCCGCCGGTGTCGTTCACCCCGGCCATGACGCCGCAGTCGTGGAACGTCCAGCCCGCTCCGGCGGCTCACGTCGCTGCGCGGAGCGGCATGTCCGCGACGACGCAAGGGTTCCTCATCGGCCTGATCGGCACTCTGATCGTGGGCGGGCTGGCTCTGGTCCTGCGGGCGATGCTGGGCTGACCCGACCAGCGCGACCCGCGTCCTCAGCCCGTGACGCGCCGGGGGTAACAGGAGGTGCCCACGTCAAGCCCGAGATCCTGGCAGACCTGTTCGGCGTCCTCACGCGTGCTCAGGTGCGGCACGACCACGGCGTAGTAGCCGCGGGTGAGGCCCGGGATGCGGTCGCTGTCCACGACGATGGCCTCGTGCTCGTCGGTGCTGACGGCAGCCGCGATCGCCAGTGCGCCGTCGACGGTTGTGGACGCTTTCGGCAGCGAGTCCAGGACCGTCAGGTACTCCCCCGCCGGCAACGACGTCACGGCCCCCGGCTGCGGGGTGGGCGTCGGCGTCCGGGAAGGCGTCCGCGTGGGAGTCAGGGACGGCGTCCCGGACGCCACGGGCACGTGCCGACTCGGGGCGTCCACCGCGGGGGCGAGGACGACCCAGAACAGTCCCACGATCATCAGCCCGAAGGCGACGCCTGACAGCAGGCCGAGGCCGAGGTGGCCGCGCCGCGTGGAGGAACGATCGCTCACGGAGTGCTCAGACGATGCGGTGCATCCAGCCGAAGGGGTCCTCGGCGCGGCCGTACTGAATGTCGAGGATCGCGTTACGGATCGCGATCGTCGACCGGAACGACTGATCGGCCAGTCCGAACTCGCCCCGCTTGGACCGGAACGCGCTGATCGGGCTGATGACCGCCGCCGTGCCGCAGCAGAACGACTCGGTGAACTCGCCCGATTCGATGCTCGCGCGCACCTCGGAGGCGCTGATGCGGCGCTCCTCGGGCTTCAGGCCCAGGCGGTCGGCGATCGTGAGGATCGAGTCGCGCGTCACGCCGTCCAGGATCGTGCCGCTCAACTGCGGGGTCACAAGCTGCCCGTCGCGGGTGATGAAGAAGACGTTCATGCCGCCGAGTTCCTCGATGCGGTCCTTGCCGGACGCCTCGACGAACAGGACCTGCGTGCACCCGTGCTCGTAGCCCTCGTACTGGGCGATCAGGCTGGCCGCGTAGTTGCCGCCGCACTTGGCCTGCCCGGTGCCGCCGATGCCGGCGCGGCTGTACTCGTCGGTCACCCAGATGTTGATGCCCTGGACGCCGCCCTTGAAGTACGGCCCCACCGGGGACGCGATGACCGCGTACGTGACCTCCTCGGCCGCGCGGACGCCGAGGAACCGCTCCGAGGCGAACATGTAGGGACGCAGGTAGAGGCTCTGCTCGCCCGCCATCTCCGGGACCCAGCGGTGGTCGACCTTCACCAACTCGACCACGGAGGTGACGAAGTCGTCCACCGGCAGCGACGGCAGCATCATGCGCGCCGCCGACCGCTGGAAGCGGGCCGCGTTCATCTCGGGGCGGAACAGCCACACCGAGCCGTCGGCGTGGCGGTAGGCCTTGAGGCCCTCGAAGATCTCCTGCCCGTAGTGCAGCACCGCCGCCGACGGGTCGAGCACGAACGGACCGTACGGCTTGATCGCGTCGCTGTGCCAGCCTCGACCCTTCGTCCACGTGGCCACGGCCATGTGGTCGGAGAAGTAGTCGCCGAAACCGGGGGCGGCGAGGATGCCGGCCACGTCGGCGTCCGAGACGGCGTTGGGGTTGCGCTGCAGGTCGAAGCTCAGGGACATGGCCCGCACGATACTCCGCGCCCCGGGGCTCGGCGGTGACAGTCCGGAGCGGGAGCGGTGTGAGACGCGCCGGACGCCGCGGGCGCCACTGGCTAGGCTCCGGCGGGTGACCAGTGAGCAGCAGCAGTCGATCACTCCCACGATCGCGGTCATCCGCGGCGACGGCATCGGCCCGGAGGTGGTCGAGGAAGGCCTCAAGGTGCTCCGCGCGGCCGTCGGCGACGACGCGTTCCGGTTCGTCGAGTACGACCTCGGCGCCGAGCGCTGGCAGCGCACGGGCGAACTGCTCCCCGACGCCGACCTGGCCGAGCTGGCCAAGGCCGACGCGATCGTCCTCGGGGCGGTCGGCGCGGCGCCCGGGTCGAAGGCCATCCCGTCGGGGCTGCTCGAGCGCGGTCTGCTGCTCAAGCTCCGGTTCGCGTTCGACCACCACGTCAACCTGCGGCCGTCCAAGCTGTACGCCGGCGTCCGAACGCCGTTGTCGGACACGGTTGTGGCGCGCGGGCCCATCGACTTCGTGGTCGTGCGCGAGGGCACCGAGGGGCTGTACTGCGGCGTCGGCGGGTCGCTGCGCACCGGCACCCCGCACGAGGTCGCCACCGAGGTCAGCGTGAACACCGCGTTCGGCGTCGAGCGGGTG
>CAZZGU010000261.1:0-3340 GCA_964653755.1 uncultured Nigerium sp.
CTCGCCGCGGCCGAAGGCGGTGACGGCCTCGCGGGTCGCCGACTCGAACAGCTCACGGATCTCCTCGGTCTTGCGGGCGACCTTGAGGCCGCGCCCGCCGCCGCCGAAGGCAGCCTTGATGGCGATCGGCAGGCCGAACTCCTCGGCGAAGGCGACGACCTCGCTGGCGTCCGCCACCGGGTTCGCGGTGCCCTGCACCAGGGGTGCCCCGACTTTCTGGGCGATGTGCCGGGCCTTGACCTTGTCGCCCAGGGCGTCAATGGCGGCGGGTGGGGGACCGATCCAGGTCAGCCCGGCGTCCATCACCGCCTGGGCGAACGTGGCGTTCGGCGAGGAAGCCGTACCCGGGGTGCACGGCGTCCGCACCCGAGCGGGAGGCAACGTCGAGGATCTTCGCCACGTCGAGGTATGTCTCGGCGGGTGACATGCCGTTCAAGGCGAAAGCGTCGTCCGCGAGTTTGACGAACATCGACTCGGCGTCGGGGTCCGCGTACACGGCAACGCTGGCCAGCCCGGCGTCCCGGGCCGCCCGGATCACACGAACGGCGATTTCGCCTCGGTTTGCCACCAGGACCTTGGTGATGGGCACAGTTCCTCCTCGAAATGCTTCCTGCGTGCCGGACGACGCGTCCCACTTCCGGAGTCTAGGCCTCCACCCGCGATGGGGGAACCGAGGCGAACGTGCCGTCCTGAGGGGTGAACGACGAGTCAGGCGAAGACGGCCAGTGCGACCGGGACGGCCCAGCACACGGCAAGGACCTGGAGGACGCGGTCAGACAGCACCACGTCCTCGGGCTCGCCCGCGCGACCCGCGTCGATGACCATCGCGTAGCGCAGCAGGGCGAGGGTGAAGGGCGCGATCGAGAGGGCCGGCCACCCGACGCCCCACAGGTGGTTGCCGCCCTGCTCGAAGGCCCACAGGCCGTACGACATGATGACGGCGCCGCACGACACCTCCCACACGAAGCGCAGGTAGGAGGGCGTGTAGCGCGCCAGGGAGGCGCGCGTCCCGGCGGCAGGCCCCAGGACGACGATCTCGGAGTACCGCTTGCCCGCGACCATGAAGAGCGACCCGAACGACGCGACGAGGAGGAACCACTGCGACAGCGTGATGTCCGAGGCGACGCCGCCCGCGACCGCCCGCAGCAGGAAGCCCGCGGCGATCATGGCGAGGTCGATGATCGGCTGGTCCTTGAGCAGCAGCGAGTAGGCCACCTGCAGCACCCAGTACACCCCGAGGGTGACGGCGAGCAGCGCCGCGACGTACCAGCCCAGCGCCAGGCCTGCGGCCAGGCACACGACGGCCAGGGCGGTCGCCGTTGAGGGCTTCAACTCCCCGGCCGCGATGGGCCAGAAGCGCTTCCTGGGGTGCAGGCGGTCGACCTCGACGTCGCGGATGTCGTTGATCAGGTAGACCGACGAGCTCACGAGCGAGAAGGCGACGAACGCCAGCAGGGAGTTGACGAGCACCGGGACCTCAAGGAGGCTGCCGGCGGCGATGGGGGCGGCGAGAACGAGGACGTTCTTGACCCACTGGCGCGGCCGCATGGCGCGCAGGCTTGCGGGGAGAACGCTCGCGGGGCGGGCGGAGAGGACTTCGGTCACTGGCGTTACGGTACCGGGTGGCTGCACCACAGCGACGTCCAGTCCACCCCGAGGGCCGCCAGTTGCACGCGCAGAAGGGGGACGCTGATTCCCACCACGTTGTGCGGGTCCCCCGAGAGGGACTCCACGAAGGCGGCGCCGAACCCGTCGATCGTGAAGGCTCCCGCCACCTGCTGCGGCTCGCCGGTGGCGACGTAGGCATCGATCTCGGCGTTGCTGACGTCGGCGAAGCGGACGGTGGTGGCCGCCACCGCCGTCCGCTCCCTGAGGTCGCGCCCCCCGCTGGCATGGGTGCGGAGCACCGCGACATGGTGGCCGGTGAGCAGGATCCCTTCGCGGCCCCGCATCATCCGCCAACGCCTGCGGGCCTCCTCGTCGTCCCCCGGCTTACCCCAGCCACGGCCGTCCAGTTCGAGCAGGGAGTCGCAGGCCACGCACACCGCGTCACCCCCGGAGGCGAGGCGGGGCAGCACCGCGCCACCCTTGAGGCGGGCGAGCGCCATCACAAGGTCGGCAGCAGAGGGGGCCGAGACAGCCGACTCGTCGACGTCGGGGGAGATCACCTCGGGTGCCAGACCGGCGCGCCGCAGGGTCTGCAGGCGCGCCGGTGAGGAGGAGGCGAGGACGAACCTCATACGAGGACTCCCCGGGCGGGGGTCAGCGCCCGCCGCCGAGCAGGTCCTTCAGCAGGCTGCCGAGAACCCCTCCGGCCGAGGGGAGGGACGTCTGGCCCTGCGAGGCCGAGGCGCCGGTGCCCGGGTCCATGCGCAATTCGTCCGACTGGGAGCCGGAAGTCCGGAAGGGGCCGCTGGCCGGCGCGGCCGGCTCGCGGGACGCCGTCGGTTGCCTGGGGGCCTGCCCGCCGAGCGCTCCCCCCAGGACCTGGTCGAGCAGGTCGCCGAACCCGCCGCCGCCGGATTGGGACGCGGCCGATCCGCCGCCCAGAATCCCGCCGAGCAGGTCCCCGAGGCCGCCGAAACCGCCCTCGGACGCCGCAGGCGCCTCCGCCTGCCGGCTCTGGGGGGCCATCTTGTCGTTGAGGTAGCCCTGGAACTGTTTGGCGAGGTAGCCCATGACGATGGGCGCGAGGATCGGCAGAAGACGCTGGATGAGGCTTCCCTGGCCGCTCGTGGAGAGCTGCTGGATCTGATCGGGGGAGAACACGTGTCCCACGATCTTCTCGCCGTCGGCGGTGTCGACGCGGTTGAGGTCGATGCTGTCGGCATAGGCGTCGCTGTCGACGTGGTCGCCCAGGGCACGGGCGAGACTGACCGCGTCGTCCTCGTGTGAGACGTTGCCTTCCATCGTGCCCAACAGCGACTTCAGCGCGGTGTCGAGCGCAGCGTCCGCCGAAGCCGGGTCGGTGCCGAGCGCGTCGGCCAGCTGCCGGACGTCGAGGCTGGACTTGATGTCGTCGAAGGCTCCCATGGTGATCCTCACTGTTCTGCCGGGGACTGTCACTCGACTCTAGTCGGGGGACTCACCGTCGGAAAGTGCTGCGCCACGCCTCCCGGCCCGGGATGAGACCCTGCTGCATCAGATGCCAGTACGACTTCCAGCCTCCGGCCACCGCTGAGGTGGCCGGGGCGTGCGGCTTGGCTCGGCCGCGCCGCAGCACGGTGAGGAGCACCGACAGGGCCGCCGTCTCCTCGTCCGTGGGGTGACCGGCCACGACCTGGAACACAGGCTGGCCGGGGTCGTTCTCGTCGGCGGTCACAGCGGGATGTTCCCGTGC